>JAQBZS010001103.1 GCA_027622115.1 Planctomycetota bacterium
GACGGGCAGGAGTGGAGTGCCCGTCCTACAACAAACCTCGGCATTCACACCCAGAAACGGAAGAACCGGCGCGAATCCACCGTCTGGCGACGGCGGCTACTACAGATTGACGTACTTAATCAAAACACACACTCGATCCGATAAGTACGAATCCTGCCGCGATTGCTCGCACCCATGGACGACTTCAGATCAACCGTTTCAAACGCGCCGGATTCGCGAAGTGCCACCACGAACTTGGCCACCGCGAGGTTGTCGGCCGCGACTCCTTGCAGCACCAATCGAGAGTGTGGCACCACTTCGGGCTGCGGTTCGGGATCGACCGGCTTCGGCACGCCGCCCGAAGAACGTTGCCGCACAATCGAGGCTTGTTTCGAAGGTTGCACGATCGCCGTTCGGTCTTCGGACAACCAAAAATCCCGCACGCGAATTCCGCCGCTACAAGCTTGAGCGCTCTGGCTCACCAACCCGATCAAGCGAAACGCCGCCTGTGGATCCTGCAATCGATCGACAAGGTCCAATCGCTTCTGAATCCGTTCGCGTTCGGCAACGAGATTCGCGTGGCGTCGTTGAGTTTCAGTCAACGGTTCGCAGCGTTTCTGGGTCGACGTCAATTCCTCGCGAGCAGAATCGAGTCGCTCGTCCAGGTGCGCCCATGCAACCATGCCGCTCATCAGTGCCAAGCTCCAAACGACGATCCATCGCCGTGACTGAGTTGTCAGCAGCAATCGCAGTTGGATGCGCCTCGGTAAAAGATTGAGATGTCGTTTCATCATTCCCATGCCAATGCAGATAAAGCGGCGGCCGCTCCGAAGAGCGCATCAGGTTGACCGGCGTCCGCGCGACGACGCGGCAGTGACCACGCGTCGCACGGAAAGTTGAGTTGTCCCGCGAGAAACGGAGCCAATTCGGCAATCGTGGCACCGGCTCCGAACAGCATCATTCGCTTTGGAAACCGGTCACTCATTTGCATACGCAAGTAAGAAAGCGTACGTCCCAATTCGTCCACCAGCATCCGCAATGGTTGCATCAACTGCTGACCAACGGCGACTTGTTCGTTGTTAGTCGTCAGAGTCGGCTTACCGTTTTCATCGGACGTCAGTTGCAGCAGATGTCGGCAACCGTGCTGTCGTAACATCGATTCAAACTGCTCGGCCGATGTCTTCAACTGACGCTGCCCCAGCCCGACCAGCCGAGTGAAACTGCAATCCCGCAACAGCCGCGTGAAGATCGGTCGACCGTTGCGAACCAAAATGAACGTGCCGGTCGAACTGCCCCAATCAACGGCGGCGATCGGAGCATCATCGTCGGGAGCCGCAAGTTGCACGGCCCGAGCGATTGCGAAGTGAAGGCCGTCGAGCACTTGGCAGCGCAGTCCAGCCGACGCCAATTGAGTGGCGGCGCGCGTGGCGGGTTCGCTGTCGACCGACAACACGCTGACCTGGCTCGCAGCGTTGGATGTGCGAGTCGACGATTCGGTGCGCCAATAATCGAACTCGGTCGGTTCTTCGGAATGGCCTTCCAATTCCTGCATGAGCATGCTGCGGAGTTCGTCATCATCCGCGGACGGAAGATTGAAGGACCGCAGCTCCGTGACGGACATCGGTAACGCAAACGCCGCGTCACGCCCGCGAAACGACGAATTGCGAACCAAAGCACTCCGCAGCGCTTGCCCCACGGCGTCACCACCATCGCCGATGAGACTCTTCGCGTTCTGCGGAATGATCGCGCTGCCGGCAATTCGCACGCCGCCGGCGGTACGTTCCAACTGCACGGCCTTGATCACCGCCGAGCCGACGTCGATCCCGATCCAACCGATCTTCGACTGAAACAACCGGAATCGCGGTATCCGTGAATATGGCATGGGATTTTCGATTTTTGATTGATGATTTTTGATTGGTGAATTTCGCCCCGAAGGGGATGAAGAAGGGGATGAAGGATGAGGATTTGCCATTAGTTATTTGTCATTACTCATTTGTCATTGGGGTGCGCGATGACTCATCGTTCATCCAAACGAAAAATGAGTAATGACAAATAACTAATGACAAATACTCCGCTCGCGGGCTTACCTTCCCGCCGTCGAAAAACTCAGCATCGGCAGCATCACCGAGGCTACGATGAAGGCCACGATCACGCCCATCAACACGATGATGATCGGCTCCAGCAACTTGGACAGTTCCTGCACACTGCGTTCGCCTTCTTCTTCATAGAATTCGCCGATCATGTGCATCACCGAGCCCAATCGGCCCGTCCGTTCGGCGGTGTTGACCATTTGAGCCGCACCGGACGGAACGAACTCCGTACTCGATAGTGTGTGGCCGATTCCGCGTCCGTTGAGCACTTCGTTCTCAAGTCGATCGAACAAGTCGCGATACAAGCGGTTTTCCACCGATTGCCGACACAACCGAATCGACTCCAGCAACGGCACGCCGCTTTCCAACATCGTGGCCATTAAGCGAAACGTCCGGCCCACCAACAGTGACCGCACGACTTCACGAATCAAGGCTCCGTAAAGCAACTTCCGATCGATGAACCAGCGAAAGCGATCCGTCTTCAACAGGCGAATGAACAGCAACAGCACGCCCGCGAATCCAGCACCCCAAAACAGGCCGTTCGTGCGAAGTTGCTCGGACACATTGAGCAACAGTTGCGTCGTCATCGGAGCCGGAATCTCCATGTCCTCGAAGATCTGTCCGAATTGTGGCAACACAAAGAACATCAACGCCGCCAACACAATGCAAGACACAAACGTCAGCACCACCGGATACGCCACGGCAGTCGTCACCGTGCTCCTCAAACGCATCTGGGCTCGCAATAGCCCCGACATGCGACTCAGTACCTCGCCCATTTGGCCGGA
>JAQBZS010001104.1 GCA_027622115.1 Planctomycetota bacterium
AAATGGTAACAACATCGCCCGCCGTTGAACGCGCCTTTTCGCGGCACCATTTTCCCGGTTATCAAAGTGATCGCGGTTTGGTGGGCTCATCCGGAAAGGATGCGCGACCGTGTTTCCACCGAGGCCGGGGGGACGTGGGGTCGGTGGAGAACGCGAGGGTTTCGTGCGAATTCCGGTATCTGATCAGTGGTCGGCCCACCGACGCAAGCGCCTTCCGCAAACAACCTGACGACAGCATCTCGAATCCCCGTTAATTCGTCTGTGGATCGAACATGTGAATGGCCCCGTTCGTGTTCGGTCAGGATCATCGAACGCGGCGACTCAGGAATCGGCCCATGCGCAACTGCGTTTCACTTGTCGTTTGGATTGGTGGATTCTTCGTCTGGTTTCCAAATGGTGCCGGACTGGTTGCACAAGACTCGCTTACCGCCGATCAGTCTGCGTTCTTTGAGAAGCACATTCGCCCCGTGTTGGTGAAGGAATGCTATTCCTGCCACTCGGCCGACGCGGACGAGCTTGAAGGTGGTTTGCTTCTCGACACGCGAGACGGAATTCGCAAAGGCGGCGATACCGGCCCGGCGGTCACGCCACGCAGCATTCGACAAAGCCTACTGATCAAGGCGATCAAGCACTCCAGCGATAAGTTGCAGATGCCGCCGGAAAAGAAGCTGCCCGACGCCGTCATCGCCAACTTCGAACGCTGGATCGAAATGGGAGCGCCGGATCCTCGAGAAGGTGCGGCGAATGTCGCTCGCGAGGAAATCGATATTGAAAAGGGGAGGCGGTTCTGGTCGTTCCGTCCGCCTCAATCGACCTTGCCCACGGTTGGCAACGCTCAATGGCCGAAGTCCGATATTGACCGGTTCTTGCTGGCGAAGCTGGAATCAAAGGGGCTAAAACCGGTCGCCGACGCGGAACCGCATACGTTTATTCGTCGGCTTTACTTCGACTTGACCGGCTTACCGCCAACTCCAGAAGAGGTTGACGAATTCGTCGCGGCGGTGGCTGAAGGACGCAAACAATCTCGTGACGCATCCGACACGCAACTCCCGAATTCAGCAATCGCAGCGGTCGTCGACAAGCTGCTCGCGTCTCCGCGCTACGGGGAACGTTGGGGACGCCATTGGCTCGATGTCGCTCGCTACGCCGAATCGAGCGGAGGGGCCACAAATTTCGCGTACCCGCATGCGTGGCGGTATCGCGATTACGTCATCAACGCCTTCAACGCCGACAAGCCCTATGACCAGTTCATTCGCGAACAAATCGCGGGCGACTTGTTGCAAGCAAACACGCCCAAACAACGCGCGGAGCACTTCGTGGCGACCGGCTTCTTGGCAATCGGGTCCAAGTCGCACAGCGAACGAAACCGGCAACAGTTTCAGATGGACTTGGTGGACGAGCAGATCAACGCCACGTTTCTAGCATTTCAATCGCTCACGGTTGCGTGTGCCCGCTGCCACGACCACAAGTTCGATCCGATCCCGCAAAAGGACTATTACGGGTTGGCGGGGATCTTTCGGAACACGGAAACGTGTTACGGCACGATTCGCATCATCCAAAGTAATCATCCGAGCCGCTTGCTGGAACTGCCCGAAGACGCCGACCACGTCGCGGCCCTTCCGCCGTTGACGGAATCTCGGCGAAGTGCGATTGAGAAACAGATCGAAGACCAGCGCACACGCATGTCGGAAGTGACGGGTCGAGACAACTTCATCATGCGCATCTTCATGCAGTCGCGGATCACGCAACTGCAAAGCCAGCTCGACCAGTACGACTCCGCAGGCAAGCCAAAGTCGTTCGCGATGGGAGTTCGGAACGTCCGCTTCATGCGACCGACGTATGTCTTGATTCGCGGCGAAGTCGATCAGAACGGCGAGCGAGTTTCGACGGGCTTTCCACAAGTGCTCGCGACCCAGCAACCCAGAATCGGATTCCGGTCCAGCGGGCGGCGGGAATTGGCGGAATTCCTGGCATCGAAAGAGAACCCACTGACGGCTCGCGTTATGGCCAACCGGATTTGGCTGCATCTCATCGGACAAGGAATCGTTTCGACGCCGGACAACTTTGGTGCGTCCGGTTCGCGACCCACGCATCCCAAGCTGTTGGATTACCTGGCGATTTCGTTCGTCGAAAACGGCTGGTCGGTCAAGAAGCTGATCCGTTCGATCGTACTCAGCCGAGCGTATCAACTTTCTTCTCAACGAGACGCCAAGAATTACGAAGCCGATCCGGATTCCATCTTGGTTTGGCGAATTCCCAAACAGCGACTCGAAGTGGAAGCTCTTCGCGACACGATGCTGTTTCTGAGCGGACGTCTCGATGAGCGGACGGCAAGTGGCAGCCAGGTTGCCCAAAACGGCGAAGGCACGGTTGGCTTTCGAATGCGCGGCGATCAGTCATCTACATCGATCCACCGCACGACCTATTTGCCGATCCTTCGCGATCAATTGCCGGAAGTGTTGACGATTTTTGACTTCCCCGATCCCAGCTTGATCTCCGGCGAACGCGCGAGCACGACGATTCCGTCGCAGTCGTTGTATTTGATGAACAACTCGTTCGTGATCCGCCAAGCCGAAGAACTGGCCGCGAAATTGATGGACGCGAGCGATGACAATGCGACCCGTGTGAAGCGAGCCTACCTGTTGTGTTATTCGCGGCCCGCATCCGACTCCGAAGTCAATCATGCATTGCATTTCCTGGAAGAATACGGTCGAGACCACTCGCGCCGCTCGACTTGGGCGGCGCTTTGCCAAGCGTTTTTCGCGAGTGCGGAATTTGCCCAACGTTAGGGACGGCGCTGAAATTAAACCGGCATTTGGCATGCGAGTTACCGTAGCTGGATTCGCCAGAA
>JAQBZS010001105.1 GCA_027622115.1 Planctomycetota bacterium
ACTCTCGCCCGTCCACACCGAGACGGGCAAGAGTGCCCGCCACACCGAGACGGGCAAGAGTGCCCGTCCACACCGAGACGGGCAAGAGTGCCCGTCTTACAAGCTGGTGATGGCAGCGTGTTCGTGCGAATGCCAGATTAAGGCTCAACGATCTTTATTCACGGGAGATGGACATGTCGGATGAAGGTGTATTAATCGAAGCTCTCCGCGAAGTCATCGACCCCGAATTGATGATCAACATCGTGGACATTGGCTTGATCTACAACGTCGAGCAGGTCGAATCGAAAGTCACCGTGGAGATGACGTTGACCAGTCCCGCGTGCCCAGCCGGTCCGCAGCTCGTCCAGCAAGCCAAGATGGCGCTGGAACGTTTGGAAGACGTAGAAGAAGCGGAGATCAACCTCACACTCAGTCCCCCGTGGACTCCCGAACGCATGACGGACGAAGCCCGCGATCAGCTCGGAATCTTCTGAGGCAAACGTAGCTTGGGACCATTGTCCCGAGCCGCCACGGCACAATGGTCCCGTGCTACTGGCCTGAGCCGGACGTCACGCGAAATCATAAACCCGACCCGGTTCCGCAACTTCGACGTTCGGCAACTCCAAGGCGTCAATCTCTTTGACGAGTTGATCGCGATACGCGGCCTTGAGATGGATGGCGTACGTCGGAACCGTGATTCCCGCCGCGTCCAGTTCGCGAGCGAATCCTGCGGGCGTCAGGTGGGCGGAAACTTCGGCCATCGTCGACATGTGGTTCGGAAACGTGACTTCCAGAAAGATCGCGGCGAGATTGGGGTATGTGGCAAGCTTTCGCAGCAAATCCGCGGGCCGATGCGTGTCCGTCACAATCGCCACGGCAACCGCTTCGTCCTCAATGACGAACGCATTCGTGGGCACGACGTGCTCGACTTCAAAGGCCGTAATCGTCACGCCGCAGACTTCGCGGGACTCGTTCGGCTGAATCGGGTGCAACTCAACGAACGGCAATCCCTGTTGCGTCAATTCAACAAAGTCCGGCCAGATGATGCCGTTGAAGAGATGCGCTTGCACCGCGTTCAGAACCTCGAGGCTGCCAAAGACCCGCACCGGTGACGCGTTTGGCGAAAACGCGTTCTCCACATGAATCGGCAACGAAGCGACGTGGTCGATGTGCGCGTGCGTCAAGATCACGTCGCGAATCCGAGCCTGCTCGGCCGGTGAGCCGACGAATCCCAGCGAACCTGCATCAATCGCAAGCCGGTCATTCACGAGAAACGACGTCGAGAATTGGTATGCAGAAGCATCGCCGATCGAAGACGGCAAGAGTTGGATTCTCACGGGGCAGCTCCCACGAAACTCAAACGAAAGAAACCCGACCTGCCGCACTCCAGGCGACAAATCGGGCTTTTATGACATTCGCGGGATGATTGACATTCCAGCAATGTCCAATCATGACGATTTTCCAACGAGACCAGCGAATTTGTCTCCCGCCCGGGATCGACAGTTACGCAAAGTCGAGCGGTTCAAAGCGACCGCCAAGCACGGGTTCGCTGGGGATCTGCAACCAGCGATCGAGCAGCGTGGCGTAAACTCGGCGGAAGTCCGTGTGGAATTTCAGGTCACCCTGCACGAGATCCGTCAGACTCGGGTGCTTGCCGATGATTCCGGACTTCTTCGGCGAGACCACAAACAATTGAGATCCGGAACCATGGTCGGTACCGAGACTGCCGTTTTCTTTCACTCGCCGGCCAAACTCGGAAAACGTGGCGAGCAGAACTCGATCACGGAGTCCCTGGCCCTCAAGATCTTGGATGAACGCGGTCACGGCCGAGGACAATTCCCGCAACAACTCTGTGTGTGCGGATTCTTGTTGTGCGTGGGTGTCGAATCCGCCAAGTGATACGAAGTAGATTCGCGTACCGAGATCCGCCGCGATGAATTGTGCGACCAACTTCAACTTCTGGGCGAGCGAGTTCTGCGGATATGGCTTGGTGGGCTTGTAGCTGCTGGTGATCTCGCGGAGCCGTTCGGCACTGGTGACAGCGGTGGTTGCCGTGCGCCGCAAGAAGTCGAGTTCCGACCCGGCCGGAGCGGGTTTCGCCGCGAGTTCTTCCAGTAACTTGCGATGCCGCTGTTTATTCGCGTCCGATGTGCGGCCGAGTTCCAAGCGATAGTTCTTCAGGTCTTGCACGGCGGGAACGTTAACCTTGGTACTGACGAGCGTCAGCGGCAGCTTTTCCGTGCCCAACGCGAGTGCGGGCATGGTGCCGGAATGCCGACCGATTGTTTGGTCGAGGGCTCGGCCAAGCCAACCGTCGCGTGTGTATTCGGTGTCGGGCCGAGCGGATTGCCAGATATCCATGGAGCGGAAGTGCGACCGATCGGGGTTTTCGTAACCCACGCCTTGCACGATGGCGAGTTGGCCATCGTCGAATAGTTTCTTGAAGCCCGACATGATGGGATGCAGACCAAGCTCGTCGTTCAGCTTCAACGTGGCACCGCTGGCGATTTTCAGTCCAGGTCGAGCCTTGTAGTAGTCATCGTCCTTAAACGGGATGACGGTATTCAGGCCGTCGTTGCCGCCGGCGAGTTGCACGAGCACCAAAACTCGACCCGACGTGGACTTGCCGTCATCCGCCCGCGCGGCTCGGTTCAGGAATTCCGGCGGCAGGCCACCGAGCGAAACGACTCCGGCAGCAGACATGCTTTGCAAGAACGAGCGGCGCGTGGTGGACATGGAAGTCCTTTGATGGTTGATGGCACATTCGAGTTTGGTCGTTTGCCCCAAAGCCGTAGGCAGTTTTTTATGTTGGGCGTTTTTGTCGCGAAGCGACGGCAGCACATAGCCTGGGGTGCAAACCCCAGGT
>JAQBZS010001106.1 GCA_027622115.1 Planctomycetota bacterium
GAACCACCCGACCCCTTCCCCCTCCTTGCCTGAGATGCGTTGAGACGTGTTTGAGAATTCACGGACAGATCGACAAGATCGACCCATGCGACAGTTTCTCTGCGGTCACATTCTGGCAAGTTCCCTGGCCGCAATCCTGATGGGCTGCGGCGGCAACGATGATCGCTCGTCGAAAAGCGAATCATCGTCGGAAAAAGCCGAACCTCGCGAATCGGGCGGCAAGCACGCGACGGGATCGTTCAAGTCGCTTGCTCGATTCGAACTGATGAATCACCAATCGGATGTGTCCTTCACCTACGCCAACGGAGAAGACGCGGGGTTCGTATCGATCCTGGAATCGCTTGGCGGCGGCGTGGCGATTTTTGACTTCGATGTCGACGGACTGGACGACGTGTTTTGCCCAGGCGGTGGATCGTTCACCGAAGAACGCAACATCGTCGGGCGCAAATCGGCGTTGTTTTGTGGGCTCGGGGATTGGCGTTTCGCCTCGATCGCCGCCAACGCTCGTATCGAGCATTCAAGATTCTACTCGCACGGAGCAAGCGTCTCGGACTTCGACAACGATGGATTCGCGGACGTCCTGCTGACGGGTTATGGCGGGCTGCAACTGTTCCACAATCTCGGCGACGGCACGTTCGAAGAAGTCGCTGCCGCGAGCCAATTGACGGACACGTCGTGGAGCAGCAGCGCGGCATGGGGCGACATCAATGGCGACGGCCGGCTCGACGTCTACATCGCGCACTATGTGGATTGGTCGTTCGACAACGACCCGCATTGCTTCGAAAGCGGTTCGCGACGGCGAGAAGTCTGCTCGCCGCAAAAGTTCGCTGCGTTACCCGACACGTTGTACGTTTCCAATGGCGATGGGACATTCCGTGATGCCTCGAAAGAGTGCGGCTTGGTGGCTGATGGGAAAAGCCTGGGCGTGCTGATGGCGGATGTGGATCTTGACGGTGATGTCGACATTTATGTGGCCAGCGACACGACCAACAACCTGCTGTATCGCAATAACGGTCGCGGCAAGTTCGAAGAGGTCGGCGTTGCCAGCGGTGCGGCGGTGGATAACGCCGCGATGCCGAACGGCAGCATGGGCATCGACCTCGGGGACTTCGATCTCGACGGTCGGCCTGATCTGTGGGTCGCGAATTTTGAACGGGAGAGTTTTGGGCTCTACCGCAACGAAGGCGACTGTTTCTTCCGGCACGTCAGCCAGTCCAAACAAGTCATGTCGGTGGGTCCGAACTACGTGGGTTGGGGTACGGCGTTTCTCGATTTCGATTGCGACGGCGACGAGGACTTGGTCGTGATGAATGGACATGTCGTTCGCTATCCGCGCAACGCGCCCGTGAAGCAACGACCGCTGCTCTTTGAAAACGACCGCGGAATGCGCGTCGTCAACGTGGCCGATCAAGCGGGACCATTCCTGTCGCAATCTCATCACGGACGCGGGCTGGCCTGCGGCGATCTCGACAATGACGGCGATGTCGACCTCGTGGTGTCGCGAAACAATGAACCGGTGGCGTTCCTGTCGAACACCGCAAAGCATGAGCACCATTGGATCGAAGTGTCGCTGATCGGAACCGTGAGTCCTCGCGATCCGATCGGGGCCGTCGTCGAGATCAAAACGGAAGCCGGCAAAACGCTGACACGACATCGGAAAGGTGGCGCGGGTTATGCATCGTCCAGCGCGGGGCGATTGCACTTCGGCGTGGGCGATGGCCGTGTCATCAAGCGATTGACGGTGAATTGGCCCTCCGGCACCCGCCAAGTCTTGGAAAACGTCGCGACCAATCAGCACTTACGAGTGGTCGAGCCTTTTCCGCCGGAGTCGTCAATTAGGCCCGTTGGAATTCAGACAATTCAAACCTCGCCGTAGCATGGGACCATTGTCCGACCGCTCGGGACAATGGTCCCAAGCTACGGCAGAGGGTTGCGACACCGGAAGTTGTTCACGTATTCTGGCTGGTTCGGCCATTTTTTGTGTCAACCACCCACTTGTTCATGTATCGCCGGGTTACCTAGACGCACCCAACCATGTCAAACGAGCAGGACTCTACCGACCAGCAAAATAATGCGGCTTACATTGTCGTTCGCGAAGGAAATAGCTGGCGAGACGTGTTTCGCTTAATTCCAGGGCAAGTCACGACGATCGGCCGAGCGCCGACGAACCGCGTGGTGGTCCGTGACGAGATTTGCAGTCGCAATCATTGTGAAGTGTTTCTGAGCGGCGACGTGTGGACGATTCGTGACCGAGACAGCCGCAACGGCACTCGTGTCGACGGCACCGCGATCGAGGGGGACTTTCCGCTCACGCCGGGTCAGATCGTGCAGATCGGCAACAGCGAACTCGGCTTCACGTTCGATCTCTCACAGCCGTTCCCCGAATTCGACACGTCGAATGAATTGGATCGGGACACGGAAACCACCACCGATTTCAAGATTGTCGAGGAAGCCGGCGAACCGTCGATCCTGCATCGCAAACGCATGAGTCGCTATCAATCGTCGGATCGTACGGCCGCTCGCGACGAAACCAGCAAGGTGCTCGGCACCCTGTACCGGCTCGCAATGGAAATGGCCGGTGCGCGTGACTCGCGAAAGCTTTGCGAATTGATCCTGAACGCGCTGTTCATGGAAACCGAGGTCGATATCGGCGCGGTCTTGTTGTTGCCGTCGAAGAAGATCAATGAAGCGGAACCAGACGAGTTGCGTTTGGTGGCCTACAAATCCAAAGGTGACCTGCCGTATCAACGAGTCTCGGATTTCCTGTCGCGATTGGTGCTCACGGAAAACGAGGCGGTCCTGGCCCACGACATTGCAGCGGACGACCGATTGGCGACGCG
>JAQBZS010000021.1 GCA_027622115.1 Planctomycetota bacterium
CGTGATCAAGACGGCGGACTGGATCATCGACCTCGGCCCGGAAGGCGGCGCGGGGGGCGGCACGATCGTCGCTCAGGGAACTCCCGAAGACATCGCCGCGTGCGCGGCGTCGCAAACGGGACTGTCGCTCAGGGGCGCGGGGCTCGGGAAGCCGCTGCGCAAGTCGAGACGCAAAGCGCAAGTCGACGCGTTTCGCATTCCGGCGTCCGAATTGAGTAACGGCAAGATCACCATTCGCGGGGCCTCGCAACACAACCTGCAACAGATCGATCTGGAGATTCCTCGCAACCGCATGAGCGTGTTCTGTGGTCCGAGCGGCAGCGGCAAGACTTCGCTGGCGATGGACACGCTCTACGCCGAAGGTCAACGGCGATACGTCGAGTCCCTGTCGGCGTACGCTCGGCAGTTTCTCGGTCAAATGCCGAAGCCGAAGGTCGACCACATCCACGGGCTGTCTCCGTCGATCGCCATCGAACAAAAATCGGTCGGACACACGCCGCGATCGACCGTCGGCACCGTCACGGAGATCTACGACTACTTCCGCATCCTTTACGCACGGCTCGGCCAGCCCGTCTGCCCGGATTGCGACATCCCCGTGGACACGCAGACCACGGATGAAGTCATCAACCAAATCCTGGAACACCCAGACAAGACGCGTGTGCTGATTCTCGCGCCGCAAGAGGTGACGGTTGGTCAATCGTACGAGCGGTTTTGGGAATCGCTCAAAGCGCGAGGCTTCACGCGGGTGCGGATCGATGGGACGTCGTACCGCATCGAAGACGTGCCGGAGATCAACCGTCGCCGCAAGCATCAAGTCGAAATCGTCGTCGACCGTGTCAACATTTCACGGCGGCAGCGATCGCGGTTGGCGGAGTCGGTCGAAGCGGCGTTTGGGTTGGGCAAGGGCCAGTTGCTCGTGGCTCTTGCGGACGACGATCGCGACGAGACCGATTGGAAGGTGGATCATTACAGCCTGCACTTCGCCTGCGGCACGTGCGGACGCAGCTTCGAGGAATTGACGCCGCACAATTTCTCATTCAACAGTTCACTCGGTTGGTGCGCGGCGTGCGAAGGTTTGGGCATCGAGCAGGGCACGAATCCGGCGGCGTTGATTGCCGATCCCGCGCGCACCCTGTTGGGCGGTGCGATCGCGGCGTGGCCGGATTTCGAACGAGTGCCGATGTTTCGCCGCATAGTGGAAGCAGTGGCTCACGAATTCCAGATTCCGCTGGATGTGCCATACAAGAAGTTGTCGCCCAAGCATCAACGAATCGTGCTGTACGGCACGGGCAATCGATGGATCGACTGCGGCGGATCACCCGAAGCCGACGCGAACGCATCCCAAGTCCCGACGTTTCGCATTCAGTACAAGGGCCTCTACCCGGCGATCGAAGAGACCTCGCGCATTTCGTACGTCTACCGGCACCGCGTGCAAGACCATATCGGCGAAGTCGCGTGTTCCGCGTGCCAAGGCAGTCGCCTGCGAGACGATGCCGCCGCCGTGCAACTCAACGGCAAGACACTCGGCGATCTCTGCAACCTACCGATGGCCGACGCGCTCGTGTTTCTCAAGTCCACGCGACTCAAGGGTGCCGACAAGAAGATCGCCGGCGACCTACTCACCGAAGCCGTCAGCCGCCTGACGTTTCTCGTCGATGTCGGCCTGCACTACCTCAGCCTGTCTCGACCGCTGCCGACGCTGTCCGGCGGTGAAACGCAACGCATCCGGCTGGCGGGACAAATCGGCCGAGCACTCACGGGCGTGCTGTATGTGCTCGACGAACCGACGATCGGGCTTCATCCCCGAGACAACACTCGGCTGATCTCGGCACTCACGAAACTGCGAAACCTCGGCAACACAGTGCTGCTCGTGGAACACGATCGCGAAGTTCTCGAATCGTCCGACCGCCTGTACGACTTCGGCCCCGGAGCCGGACGGTTTGGTGGCACGGTGGTTGACCAGGGCACGCCGAAGCAGGTCACGAAACGGAACAAATCGCTCACCGGACAATTTCTGTCGCACAGCAAATCCATCCCCGTGCCGGCCTCGCGGCGGATGACCGGTGTTGATGAAACGCCACCCGGCGGAGGTTGGCTGGAGTTGATCGGCGCTCGCCAGAACAACCTGCGGAACGTCGACCTCAAGATTCCGCTCGGCACACTGACGTGCATCACGGGCGTCAGCGGTTCGGGCAAGAGTTCCCTGATCGAAGACACGCTGGCCAAGGCCATCGCCAAGAAGTTACATCGAGCGTCCGACAACGCCGGTCCGCATACCGAGATTCGCGGCCTGGACCAGATCAACAAGATCATCGTCGTGGACCAGCATCCGATTGGGAACACGCCGGCGTCCAACCCGGCCACCTATACCGGCGTGTTCGAGCACATCCGCGAACTGTTCACGCGGCTGCCGGAATCGCGAGTGCGAGGCTTTCGTCCCGGCCGATTCAGCTTCAACCGCAAGGGCGGTCGCTGCGATGCGTGCGAAGGTCTGGGCCAGAAATGCATCGAAATGCACTTCCTGCCGGACGTGTGGGTCGAATGCGATGTGTGTCGCGGCAAACGATACAACCTCGAAACGCTGGCCGTGACCTACAACAACCGCTCGATTGCCGACGTGTTGGACATGCCGATCGGCGACGCGTTGGAGCTGTTCCAGAACATCCCGAAGATCCGCGGTTTCTTGGCCACGCTGGTGGCGGTGGGTCTCGATTATCTGACGCTCGGTCAGTCGGCTCCCACGCTGTCCGGCGGCGAGGCTCAGCGAGTAAAGCTGGCCTCCGAGTTGGCGAGACCGCAAACCGGGCAGACGCTGTACGTGCTAGACGAACCCACCACCGGCCTACACTTCGACGACATCGCCAAGCTGCTGAAAGTGCTGAATAGTCTCGTCGAACAAGGCAACACCGTAGTGGTGATCGAACACAATCTGGACGTAGTCAAGACGGCGGACTGGCTGGTCGATATCGGCCCGGAAGCCGGCACCGACGGCGGCTGGATCGTCGGCACCGGAACACCGGAACAACTCGTCGCACGCTTCGGCACACCACCGTCACCGGTTGCCTCACCCCGCAAGAAGACCGCACGCAAGAAAGCCGCTCGAAAAGCCAAACGCAAATCAATCACCGATTCGAGAACGCCTGAATCCGGCGACGGACTCCCGAACGGTCCATTGCGATCCTGGACCGCCGAGTGTCTTTTACCCGTATTGGAAGCCGCGAATCGCGCGGAACGCGACATCTTCGACGTGGAAGCCGCCGCCGAGCATCAAGACGGCGATATGGACATGCGGGCCTTCGGTCGCGAACAAAAGATGCCGTGGCAACGAGACGGGCGTCGCTGGCACACGCGAGAAAAGATCGCCAACAGCGGAAAGCGCTGCCGTTGGGAAGGCGCGGCATTGGACTACGTCATCGACTTCTTCGCGGACGACGAACGCTTCGAACCGCCCGACTGGAACGACCAGGCCCGAGTCGAACTCACGGCCAACCGCAAGCTTTCGAAGGAATGGTTCCTGCACGCCCAGACCGGCGATGAATGGCTACTACAACTCCGCTTCCGCGTCAAGAAAGGCACATTCGACGTGCAGGCACTCGACGCACGTCTGGGTTTGAAGCCGGTCGACGACATTAACGAACTCGAAGTCTACGGCCGCGGCAACCGAGTCCGAGACATGCCGCGATCCACCGACTGGCAAGAGTTGGTGGTGTCGGTGCATTGGAAGAAGGAAATCGACACGCCGGAATTTCGCGAGTTCCTGATCGAAGCCCGCGACTCGTACCTGTCACAAGTTGACGCCAATTCCAAGTTAAGCATCGACGACCATTCGCCGTGGAAAAAGCTCGGCAAGAAGTGGCACCTAATGCGAAAGGGCTTCCCGGCAAACAAGACCCCCAAGTGGAAGGCCGAAGTCCTGGAGCACTTAATCGACGACATCGAACACGCGATTCCGGGCATCGTCTTCGATTGGACCGCCCGCCAGTTCGTCTACGGCAAGCGACCTGAAGACGACGCCAATTTGTTCTGCATCTGCACCAAACGCCGAGCGGGCCTCGACTTCACCCTCTTTGTCCCAGCAGGCACCCTGGCACTCGGCCGAATTTCAGCATTAGGCACCGAACGAGAAATCAAACCCCACAAAGACGACCGAGACGCCGTACGACTACGATTCCTAAGAACAAATCAACTCGGCAACGATGTGCGGGAATTGCTGGGGAGCTTCTTCATCGATTAGGGCGTTGAAAAGTTGGGTTGACCGACGATTCTCACACACAGGATCAACGGATCGTCCGTTTTCGAGACATATCTCCGCTGGAATGACGACTGACAAGCTGCCCACGAACGCGGACTGCCAGTGGCGACTTTCGGCAGAAGGGACGAAGCGGGAAGCGGCGGGTGATGGGTGGCCGGGGGTTAGATCAGCTCGCGGATTGGTTCGCCGGCAGTGATGATTCGCTCGACGTCCTTCGCGACACCTGTCTGCAGTCGCAATTCCCCGATATTGAACAGCGAGTGCATCACCGTCGCCAGGACGTTGCTACTGGAAATTGGCGTGGAGGCGGGTTCACCGCCGATTCGATCCGAACGACCGATGACCCGCCCCATCTTGAGCCCTCCGCCGACGAACGCGAGCGTGCAGAGATTTCCCCAATGATCCCGACCCCCGTTCTTGTTGATGCGCGGCGTGCGTCCGAATTCACCGGTGATGACCAGCAGGACACGTTCACTTAATCCACGTTGTTCGAGGTCTTCAACGAATGCTGAGACTGCTTTATCGACAGCCGGTAGTAACGAGTCCAGACCGTCCTTCATCGTGAATTCCTTGCCGCCACCATGCATGTCCCAGCCACCTTGTGTGACGGTCACAAATCCGCAACCTGCCTCGACCAGCCGACGAGCCAGGACCATTTGTCGTCCGAGCGCGATGGGTGAAAACTGGGTGGCGTACGAGTTTCGTCCTTTGACAGCAGCGGTCGGCTCCATCGCACCCGTGTCGTATCGCCCAAGTAATGCGGCATCCTCCTTGGACAGGTCGAAGGCGTCCGCGACGCCACGCGTCAGCACATCGAAAGCCTGTTGCTGAAAACGATCCGCGGATTCGAGCAGTCCGCTGGAATCGGCTTCGCGTCGCAGCTGATCCAGACTGGTCAACAGGCCGCGTCGATCCTGGAGGCGTCCGTCGGCGACGTTTAGACGCATATTGTCGATGATGTCTCCGCCAGCGTTCGGGTTAAACGGGCGATACGCTCGCGGCAACGTTCCGTTCTCCGAAACTCTGTCGATGCTTTCATAGAGATGTTTGTACTCATCACCGAACGCTCGCGCGGTGATGAGTGCGTTTTGCGGCATGCCGGTCTGCCGATTCGTGAGACCGGCCACGCGTGAGTACAACG
Organism: Planctomycetota bacterium; assembly: GCA_027622115.1. Lineage (GTDB taxonomy): Bacteria > Planctomycetota > Planctomycetia > Planctomycetales > Planctomycetaceae > JAQBZS01. Next base: position 5,394 of record JAQBZS010000021.1, read on the forward strand.
CACCCATCATTGCACCCGTCGGATTCCCGCCTGCCATCACATGCTTCGCGGCCGGACCGTGGCTGGAGATTCCATGACGATACGATCGAACCACTGCCATTCGGTCAGCCATCGCCGCCAGTCGCGGCAACGTTCCACCAAACGTCACGCCGGGTAACGCCGTTTGAATCTCGCCGGTGATGCTCCGAATTTCCCGCGGAGCCGTCATCTTGGGGTCAAACGTCTCGTACTGGGTGGGCCCACCTTGCAGATTCAACAACACGACCGAACGGTCACGCAGGTGTGTCGCACGGTCGCCTGCTTCGGCGCAAGAACGAAGCAAGTTGGCCAACGTGAGGCCACCAATTCCGGCCGTACCAATCTGCAAGAACTCGCGACGCGAATGTGCGGATGACGAATCGACTAATCTCAACATGACGCTTCTTCTCCGGGTCTGAAACTGCCAGCGAATGAAACAACGTTGATGGAATTCACTTTACCTTATCAGCGACTGCTCAATGCTGGAAACCGGTGTTGACCGAAGAGGCTTTGCACTGCGATGCAGTAGGATGGAGAGCACAATCACGGGAACGGCGCAACCGCGAACCAGGGGATACAGCACTTTGTTGATCGGCGAACTTTCGGCGTGTCGAGCGGCGCTTCATGGAATTCGGGGTTCTCGAGTGACATGGCTCGGGCGGAAATGTTTGCGGCAGACGAGGTCGCGATCATTCATGTGATGAATCGCACGGTCAGGCGTTGCTTTCTCCTCGGCGACGATCCGGTCACCAGCACTTGGCTCCAGTCGACTTGCAGGAACGAGCAGGCGAAACGGGACCGGATGCGAACCAGCAAGGCGCTCGGTGCAGCAACAAAGGCTTCTTGCCGATGTCGACGGTGGATTATCTGAGCCTGCTGGACTGGACGGCTCGGCGACAAAGAATCGTTGGTGGATTCCAGGATGGAATCGTCCGGCAAGTCCAGCGATACTTTCAATCGGCGGTCGATCGGTGAGACCGTGGTGTCGGCTCGCGACAGGGACGGCGATTTGCAGACGGAAATCACGAGCGATGTCGAGTATGACGATTCCTGGGTCGGCACATCGGAGTCTGTGTTTGCCGAAACGATCACGACGCTGGCGGATGATTCCGCGTCCGTGCGGCGAAACGAATGGAGATGGGCGTGCAAAAGGGACCCACTTGGGCGGGGAAAACGGACCCACCCTGGTGGCGGGCGGGATCGCCATGGGCTCCGGAAATAGACCCACCTGGTGGTTTCGCACCACGGCCCCCACCTCGCTTCGGTAGCCATCGTCGCCGGACGGTGGTTTCGCAGCACGGCCCCCACCGTCTGGCGACGGTGGCTACGATGGTGCCTACGTTATGTTGTCGACCGCAGGCAGCCTCGTGTACTTGAAGCAAGCATCGAGACATCGCCTGCAACAGCCGTCGCCTTGTCGGTTGACTCACTACAATCGCATCTGACTTGGGCTAGAATCCGCGCCGAAGCGTTCCGCCCGCCCCACCCAGCCGAGCACCGAATGGCCACGACTTACAAAGACGCGGGAGTTGATCTCGATCTGTACGAACAGACGATGCAGAAACTGCCGTCGCTGCTGAAACGCACGCATACGCCTCGCGTGATGGACTTGCCCGGCGGTTTTGCCGGCCTATTTCGGCTGGATTACAACAGCCGGCTGTTCGCCAAGAATTATCGCGATCCAATCTTGGTTTCCGGGACGGACGGTGTCGGGACCAAGATCAAGGTCGCAATCCAAGCCGGACGCTACGACAGCATCGGCATCGATCTCGTCGCGATGTGCGTCAACGATTGTCTTTGCCTGGGTGCCGAACCGCTGTTCTTTCTGGACTACATCGCCGTCGGCAAGGACGAACCGAATTTGCTGGCGGAACTGGTCAGCGGCGTCAGCCAAGGGTGCATCCTTTCGGACGCGGCGTTGTTGGGCGGCGAAACCGCCGTGATGCCGGATTTGTACGCTCCCGGCGATTTCGACATGGCGGGCTTTTCGGTGGGCGTCGTCGAACGCAAGAAGCTCATCGACGGGCGCGCGATTCGGCCGGGAGACGTTGTGCTGGGGCTGGCATCGAGCGGCCTGCATTCGAACGGCTACAGTCTGGTTCGCAAGATCGTGTTCGAAATCGCCAACCTCGATATCGATCAATACGTGCCGGAATTGCAGCAGAATGTCGGTGACGCGCTCCTCGAACCAACTCGCATCTACGCCCGACCGCTGGCCGACTTGCTGCACCATTATCGAGTCAAAATGGTGGTCAAGGGCATGGCACATATCACGGGCGGCGGTTTGGCCGAGAACATCACTCGCATCCTGCCGGAAGGTCGGCGAGTGATGATCGACCGCGAGACTTGGCAAGTTCCGCCGATCTTCTCGTGGCTGGAGGGTCTGGGAGACGTGGCAACGGACGAGATGTTCCGCGTATTCAACATGGGCATCGGCTACGTTTTGCTGCTGAACCCGTTCTACGTCGACAGCATTCAACGGCAACTCCGCGAACACCGGATTCCATCGTGGGTGATCGGCGAAGTCGTTGCCGGAGAACGCGGAGCGGAACTGGTGTGATTCACCTGTCTGCTTCAGGATTCACGCCAGAACTTCACGCACCACGCGTGCCGGTTCGACGCCCGTCAGCTTTGCATCTAGGCCCTGTAGCTTGTGCGTGAATCGCTGATGGTCGATGCCCAGACAGTGCAGCAAGGTCGCGTGGAAGTCGCGGACGTGCACGATGTTTTCGGCGATGTTGTAACCGTAATCGTCGGTTGATCCGTAACTCACGCCGCCTTTGATGCCGCCACCCGCCATGCCGATGGTGTAACACCGGGGATGATGGTCGCGACCGTTCGAGCCCTGCGTGTAGGCTGTTCGACCGAATTCTCCGCCCCAGACGATCAGCGTGTCTTTCAACATGTCTCGCTGCTTGAGATCGTTGATCAACGCGGCCGTGGGTTGGTCCGCGGCTTTGGCCTGCCGTTCGATGCCACCCTTGAGGCCGCCGTGCTGATCCCAACCCGCGTGGAACAGTTGCACGAATCGCACGCCCTTTTCCGACAGGCGTCGAGCCAGCAGGCACTGATAGGCGAACGTGCCTTGTTTTTGGACGTCCGGTCCGTAGGTGTCGAGCACGTGTTTGGGTTCGTCGGAAAAGTCGATCAACTTCGGCACCGACGTTTGCATGCGGTACGCCATTTGGAACGCATCGATCCGAGCGTCGATTTCCGGGTCGCCGACTTGCTGCTTCTTCAACGCGTTGAGCTTGCCGACCGCGTTAAGGATGCGGCCGCGATTTTCGTGGTTGATGCCGGTGGGGTTCGACAGAAACAGCACTGGGTCTCCGGTGGATTGGAATTGCACGCCCCGATACTTGGCGGGCAGAAACCCATTGTGCCAATAGCGGCTCAGCAACGGCTGCTGCGTGACGCCGCTGGTCATCACGATGTACGCGGGCAAGTCTTCACATTCGGAACCCAAGCCGTAGTGCAGCCACGATCCCATCGCCGGCCGACCAGGAATTTGCCGCCCGGTTTGCAGAAAGGTCATCGCCGGGTCGTGGTTGATCGGTTCGCTTTGGATGGACTTGATGAAGCACCAGTCGTCTGCGGTCTTGGCCATGTGCGGCAGGACCGAACTGAACCATTGGCCGGACTTTCCGTGCTGCTTGAAGGTAAATGGCGAACCAAACGCAGCGAATCGCTTTTGGCTGCGCGTCATCAACGTGACTCGCTGCGTCCCGAGGATCGACTTGGGAATGTCCTTGCCGTTGTCCTGGGAGAGTCGCGGTTTGGGATCGAACAGGTCCAGGTGCGACGGCCCACCGGACTGGAAGAGGTAGATGACTCGTTTGGCTTTGCCGGGGAAGTGGCCACCATTGAGCGCGCCGGTATCGATCGACTTCTTCGCCGCCGCGGAATCAGCCGCATTCACGCCCGTCGATTCCAACAGCGACGATGCGGCAATCATGCCGAATCCGGACGCCGTGCGAGTGAGAAATTCGCGACGAGCGGATCGGAACGTGGATTGGTCAAGTGTCATGGTTGAACTCGTGGTGCATTGGATTGCTGAGAAGAGGATATAAGATACCGAGAATCTGCTGCCGAGTCACAAGGACGCACATTCGCAGGCTGCGACACTGGGCAAACGGCACCTCCGCAATTGGGACAATCTTCGTGAAACTCGAATTACTTGTCATCCGAATTGCCGTCCTTTGGACACTCGTGGCGATCGCGCCGACGGTGGTTGCGGAGTTGGAACCGACTGAAGCCGAGCGATTGTTCGCCATCAAGGTCTATCCGTTGCTCCGAGAAAAATGCCTCGGGTGCCACGGCGCGAAACCGGCCGAACTTGAGGGTGCATTCGATATCCGCTCGCGAGCCGCGCTGTTGCGCGGCGGGGAGTCTTACGGCCGAAATGTGCTGGTTCCCGGAAACGCGGCGAAGAGCAAGCTGTATGAAATGGTCCGTCGCATCGATCCAGACTTAGCGATGCCGCCCAAAGACGCCGAGCGACTGACGCAACACCAGGCGTGGTGGATTCGCGATTGGATCAACGGTGGCGCGCCGTGGCCCAGCGATGATCGCATCAAAGCAATCTACGACCAGTACGCGAAAGGCGTCACCGTCAAGACCAGGGGCGGCCTGAGCGACGACTGGACCGATCGCAAGTACCAGCCCGAAAACTTGTGGGCCTATCAGCCGCTGTTGCACGATGGCGGGCGATTCAAAGCGAGCGAGAAGAATCCCATCGACGCTTTGATCGACGAACAACTCGTTGACCGAGGATTGGAGCCCGCTCCAGTGGTCGATCGCCGAACGCTCATCCGACGCGCGTCGTTTGACCTGCTCGGGCTGCCGCCGACTCCAGCGGATGTCGACAAGTACGTGAACGACGCCCGCGACGATGACGCCGCGTTTCAGGCACTCGTGGAACGCTTGCTGGCCAGCCCACATTACGGTGAACAATGGGGCCGACATTGGCTGGACGTCGTCCGTTACGCCGACAGTTCCGGGTTCGCCAACGATTGGGAGCGTCCGAACGCGTGGCGATATCGCGACTACGTGATTCGAGCCTTCAATGCGGACAAGCCCTACGACAAGTTTGTGCGCGAGCAAATCGCGGGGGACGAAATCGATCCGAACGATCCCGAGTTGTTGATTGCTGCGGGGTTCTTGCGAATGGGACCGTGGGAACACACCGGCATGAGCGTGGCCAAGGTCACTCGCCAACTGTTCCTGGACGACATCACCGATTCCGTCGGTCAAGTGTTTCTCGCACACGCCTTGCAGTGTTGTCGCTGCCATGACCACAAGTTCGATCCGATCCCCACGCTAGACTACTACTCGATTCAGGCCGTGTTCGCGACGACGCAATTTGCCGAAGTTCCAGCTCCGTTTCTGAAGATCGAAAACCTCGCCGGCATGGACGAAGACCGACAATTCCACCGGGCACGCACCATCGCAAATCAAGAACTGATCGAGGAATTGAATCGCCGCAAGCGTGCCAACGAACGCAAGTGGTTTGAGCAAGAAGGCTTGCCGTATCGGACTCGCGAGGAAGCGGTCCGAGCAAAGGCTCCTGGCAAGCACATCCCACCCAGAAACGTGTTGAGTACGCCGAACGACTTTGGACAGGAACGCATTGTTCGCAAGTGGCAGCAGCGGTTCGCGCTGGAGTCTGGACGATTTCAACCGATCGCATACACCGTCTACAGCGGTAAGACGCGTTTGGTCTCGAAAGCCACGACGCAATTCCAGAAGCCTGCCGACCCGCTGAAAGTCGGCGTGCTCGAACAGACCCGCATCCTCAAGGGCGGCAGCATTTCTTCGCCCACCGCATCCGTCGTGCCCGGCGTGCTGAGCGCTGTTCCCGGTGGCTTGGAATTCGCCGTGCCGAATTCGCCAACTGGTCGCCGGACCGCGTTCGCAAACTGGATTGCCGATTCCAACAACACGCTGACGGCTCGCGTGATGGTCAATCGCATTTGGCACTACCACTTTGGTCGAGGCATCGCCGGCAATCCCAACAACTTCGGCGCGACCGGAGAAAAGCAGACTCATCCCAAGCTGCTGGACTGGCTGGCTGGCGAATTCATCAACAGCGGTTGGTCGATCAAGCACATGCATCGCGTGATCATGAATTCGAAAACGTATCGTCGATCGGGACGTCATCCGCAGCCGGAGTTCGTGCGCGAGCGGGACCCGCAAGGTGACTCGTACGCGGTCTTTCTTCCGAGGCGCTTGGCGGCGGAAGAGTTGCGTGATTCGATGTTGGCGGTGTCCGGTGAACTCAACCCGGACATCGGCGGCATCTCAATTCGACCGGACATGAACCTGGAAGCCGCGCTGCAACCAAGAATGATCATGGGCACGTTTGCACCGTCCTATTTGCCGAACGCCAAACCGGCTCAACGTAATCGGCGAACGATCTACGCCATCAAACTTCGCGGGCATCGCGACCCGTTCCTGGAAACGTTCAATCAACCGGGCAGCGACAAATCCTGCGAGATCCGAGACTCGTCGACGGTCACGCCGCAATCGCTCACGCTTTTGAACAGCGAGGAAATCGGCGATCGCGCATTGGCATTCGCCGTACACGTTTTGAAGGACGCGAAGTCGGATCAGGCAGCGATCCAACGCATTTACCAAGCAGCATTCGGCCGAGCAGCGGACGGTGATGAAACAGCCGCCGCGATCACGCATTGGCAGAAGATGGTACGGATTCAGGCCGAGATCACTTATCAGCCACGCAAGTTCCCCACCACGGTTGTGCGGCGAGCCAACGAAGAGAATACGGGCGAGACGTTCAGCTTTACCGAGCGACTATCCGTCTACGAGGAGTATGTCCCCGATCTCCAGCCACATCAGGTGGATGCCCGGACTCGCGGGCTCGCCGACGTGTGTTTGGCGATCTTGAATTCCAATGAATTCGTTTACGTCTATTGAGAAACGTCGGTGGCGAACGGGTGCGATTGGGTCATTGGCGGCGATTTGGTTTTTCGAACGGCCAAGTCTTCGGCTGACGGTTCAACGAACTTTGGGCCGGCTCGAGCCGAAGGTCGGTTCCCAATGTGAACGCGGCTTAGTTCGCCGTACCAAACAGCTCGGTGAGCGGCAGTTCGAATCCGGGGAGCAGGGATTTCGCAGAGAGCGTGTCCGCGCCGCTAACGATTCGCATGTCGGTCGCGGACTCGTAAACGTGAATCTCGCGGGCCGACGGGACCACGATCCAGACCTGAGTCACGCCAACCTGAAAATACTCGTTCTTCTTCTCGACGATGTCGGCGTAGGAGTTGGACGGGCTCACGATTTCGACGGCCAAATCGGGAACGACAATCCAATCCGTTCCCAGGGGAAGGTCGACGTCTGATGCCCAGCGGTTGAACGAGACGAATGCCACATTCGGTCGGCGCTTGTGGCCCACGAGCTTCATCCAATCGAACACCATCTCTACGTGTGTCCGCCCCAGTTTGCCGGGTTTCGCGACCTGTTTGATTAGGAACGCCAGGTCGTTTGCGAGATCGATTTCTTTTGCGCCCACGTACTTCTCCACAACCCGACCGTTGATTTCTTCCCAGAGAATGTCGCTGGGGATCTGCTGCACGGGTGGCGGCAGTTCCAGCGGAATGGCTGTGGACATGGCTCGTGCTCGCTTGCGTGTTGGGTTGGGGGTGGCGGGATCACATCGTCAGTGCGGCTTGTTCACATTACCATCGAGACCTGGATTCGTCTGCTTGATTTCGGCACGCGACTGGCCACCGCCGTCGACCCGTGTTGGTGAAATCATGAACGGTTGCGACCGATTCGCCGTGCCGAATGGTTCGGTGAGTCAATCCACTGGAGTCAGGAATCCAAATCGTCAGTGGCCGCGTCGGGCCGCGCCGGAGGTGCGAGTGGTTCCACCCTTTTCAGTTCCGGGACGTGAAATGGAAATGGATTCATGAGACTATTGCGTCATCCTGGAAGTGCCGTCGCGGGCGAGGCAGCCAGTGATCGCAAATTGCCAGGCAAACTGTCGCTACAACAACTGCCAATCCATGAGCTGCGTTCCCTTTGTCCCATCCCCCTTTTTCAGATAGCTTCTAGCCAACGAATGGGACGACTGAACAACTTGATGCTCGGCACATCAGCAGGTGACGAAATGGCAACCGAAACAATCGCTGAAAGGCTGTCGCCGCAGTCGAACGGCATGCTGATGACGGCCGACGAATTTGATTCGGCCGACGCTGAGCCTGGTTGGCGTTACGAACTGATTCGAGGAGTCGTGATTGTGGTACCAGCACCATTGGAACAGGAACGAGACCCGAACGCAGAACTCGAATACCTTCTACGGCAATACCGCTATCAACATCCGCAGGGCCACCATTTGGACAAGACGCTTCCCGAGCATGACATCCAAGTTGGAGACGATCGGCGGCGAGCCGACCGGGCGATCTGGACGGGATTGGGTCGCCGACCGAAGCGAGGAGAAACGCCATCAATCGTCGTCGAGTTCGTGTCAGCGGGGCGTCGCAGCCGGACGCGTGACTACGACGAAAAGCGAAAGGAATACTTGGGTGTTGGTGTCCGCGAGTATTGGATTATCGATCGCTTTACATCTTCGATGATGGTCTATTCCCGGTCCGCTGCCGGGTACGACAACAAAGTTCTCGAACGGGACGACGTGTATTCCACGGACCACCTGCCGGGGTTCGAACTGCCGCTCGCACGTTTGTTCGATTTAGCGGACGAATGGGACGATTGAAACGAGAAAGCCCCAGATACGGTCTGGACGCTGCGAGGTCGCGAAGTTCCTCGGTCCGAATGTTCTTGCGAGTGTCGGAAATGTGCTCAATCTGTCGACACGCGTACACATTCAACTGAGGTTGGCGAGCGAGAAAACTCCGGTTTTCGAACTGAATCCGGTTTATATTCGCGGCACACGATTTCCGGCTACCCAGCTGTTAGCAAGGTCTTCGCGGCTGCAGTGATCGCCGGTCGATGCGACTCGTCGATTTCACTCAATAGCGGGATCATCGGACCGGTTTCGGCAATGCCTGCCAGCGCGAGTGCCGTGTGAAGGACTCGAATCGGATTGATCGAATTCCGCAAATCTTCCAGTGGCGAAAATGTCTCGCGGATTCGTTCGGCAGTGACGTAGTCCTCGGACTTGAGTGCTCGCAGCATCTGCATCGACAGACTCGGCGCGACGCACACACAGCCGGATGTGAAACCCTGCAACCCGAAGTCCCGCAGATGCACGATCGCCGGTTGTTCGCCGATGCCGCTGACGATTCGCTTCGCGCCGACCGCATCAACCAAGCTTCGCAGGAAAGGATCGTCGGACGGATCGTCTTTGACGATTGCGTACTTAATCCACGAAATCAGCCCGTCATCGACCAAACCCTTGGCGGTTTCGACGTCTATGTAGCCGTCGTGTTTGATATACAGCACGGTCGGCTTCTCCGTCGCCTCGACAAACCGCCGGACGCCGCGACCCACGCCGGCCGGTGTGACCACGTCTCGCGTGGGCAAGATCATGGCGGTCGGGAACGAGAAATCACGCAGGATCGCGGCTTGGTCCATCATCGTGCCGAACGCCGGTCCCACCGATGGAATCACGAGAGTTTCGGCGGCGGCAATGTCGACCAGCATGCCGAGCAACTCGGCGAATTCGCTCACCGCCACGTGATAGAGAATCGCGTTGCCGCCATAGAGCAACGTCGTCACTCCGCCCGACTCAAGGTGTCGCACGATCTTTTGGTTGTTGTCTCGACAGAGTCGACCGTCTTGTGATCGAGCCAATGGTGGTACGGAAATTACGGACCCGGCGAGTGTCTCCGGTGTGATCTGAGTCGTTTTCATGGAAGTCTCTCTTGCGGTTCGCCGATCACGGGAACAGGAAGAACATCCCCGTGTAGAAGGCCAGCGTGGTCGAGAATGCGTCTTCGTTCAGCGGCACTTGGTGGTACAGATACGGCACGCATTCGCCTGGTCGATAGAAGCCGAGCGTGTAACGTTTTTTACAGATTGGATCGATCGCCGTCGAATACGGCAGCCCGAACAACTGCACGCCGAACCGAGCCGTCGAGACGAAGGGCTGCACCAATTCATGGTGCGTGTGACCGTAGCGTTCCAACGTCGGGTCGTCGAAGTACAACGGCATGTGGTACAGATTCGACGCTTCCCACGTGAAAACCCGCTCGGTCAAATTGCGTTCTTGATACGGTTGGCTGGGTGGGTCCAACTCGACCGGCACGACTCCGGTTGCACGTTCGATGTCGCTGGGAATGTAGTCATGAAACGGCTGGATCTCGGTGATCTTGCGGTGCAACGGATCGCCGTCCCCGTCCGAGAACGGGCTCGGTTTCACCGGTTGGGCGGCATCCTGCTTTTCAGGCTGCAACAACGCATAACCGAATGGGGACTCGGCTCCCGAAGTGCGTTGTCCCGGCGATTGGATCTCCGCAAACAGACCACGATCGGCCGGCTGTGGAGTCGTCACGGGTCGCGCACTCTGAGGAATCCGCGATGCCGTGGTCGCCGGTGCGGGTCGTCGTGAGGATTCGCGAAACGTCGATGGATCAAGTGAATTCGCGAAGGGTCGCTTGCTGTCAGGCAGCGACCAAGTTTGTTTAGTTTCTTCCCAGCGTTGACCTGGCGAACGTTTTCGCAGGCGACCGAGCGGCCCGGAATCCATCGGGTCGGCGCGTTGCACGGATTCGCCCGGCAGCGTGCCGCCAAAAGGATCGTTCCCGTTGAGTGGGTCTTGTGCCTGAGCGACGTGCGAAGTCACCAAAACCACCGCGACCGCCAACACGGAATGCAGCCGAGTGCGAATCGCGTCCTGGCGATCGCGACAAGGCTCAGGCCGATTCGACAGGTGAATGTTCGGCGGAGTAATTTGGAGACTCTTGAGTGATGGCAATGTCATGGGGATGGTTCTCCCTAACCGATGCGCTAGTGATCTGGATGAATCGTGCTTCCGTGCGAAGTTCGCCGATGGATTTCACACCGACATACCCCATTCCCGCCCGCAGACCGCCGATCATCTGATACAGCGTTCCGTTCAGCGGACCTTTATAGGCAACTCGGCCTTCCACGCCTTCCGGCACCAGTTTTGATTTCACACTTGTGGAATCATTCGCGCCCGAAGTGTCTTGCCGATAACGCTCACTGCTGCCTTGAACCATGGCTCCCAGCGAACCCATGCCTCGATATCGTTTGAAAGATCGACCGTGGTACAAAATCATTTCTCCGGGACTTTCGTCCACACCCGCCAGTAACCCGCCCAGCATCACAGTATGAGCCCCCGCGGCGAGAGCCTTCACCATGTCGCCGCTGAAGCGGATCCCACCATCGGCAATGATGGGTACATTCGTGTCGGCGACCGCTTTCGAGGCATTGTCGATCGCCGTGAGTTGTGGCACGCCGACTCCCGAGATGATTCGCGTGGTGCAAATCGAACCCGGGCCGATCCCCACTTTGATGGCGTCCGCCCCGGCTCGAATCAGGTCGCGAGCCCCGTCGGTGGTGGCGACATTTCCCGCGACAACGTCGATCTCCGGCCAGCGTTTCTTGATCTCCCGCACGGTTTCCAACACGTTGCTTGAATGGCCGTGGGCACTGTCCACAACCAACACGTCCACTCCCTTGTCCACGAGAGCGGCGACTCGTTCATAATCATGGACACCGACCGCCGCTCCGGCTCGCAAGCGACCTCTTGAATCTTTTGAGGCCCGAGGGAAGCGTAAGTTCTTATCGATGTCCTTGATCGTGATTAACCCCTTCAATTGGTAGTTTTCGTCAACGAGCAGAAGTTTCTCGACCTTATTCTCCAGCAAAATCCGCTGTGCTTGTTTGAGATCGGTGTTTTCGTGGGCAGTTACCAGCTTGTCCTTGGTCATGACCTCGGAAATGCGGGTGTCCTTGGATTCCAGAAATCGCAGGTCGCGACGGGTCAAAATGCCCTTCAGCTTGCGACCTTCCGTGATGGGCACGCCGCCGATGTTCCGCTCGTCCATGATCTGCATCGCCTGCCCGACCGTGGCGTCCGGCGGCAGCGTGACGGGATCGACGATTACGCCGTGTTCGCTGCGTTTCACGCGATTGACTTCCAGCGACTGCTGTTCGATCGACATGTTCTTGTGAATGATGCCGATTCCGCCTTCTTGAGCCATGGCGATGGCCATTTCCGCTTCGGTCACGGTATCCATCGGGCTGCTGAGAATCGGAATGCTGATCGAAATGTTGCGAGTCAATCGACTGCCGACATCGACGTCGGACGGCAGGAATTCGCTGAATCCGGGCTCCAACAACACGTCGTCAAAAGTGAGACCGCGATAGGCGATTCGGTCTTCCATGAGAGCCTCCAAGCAAAAAGGTCAAGGCCGCGACCGAGGCTGTTTGCTCGGCGTTGGTCAGTCGCGTGAAATCAAAACGGGTCGGCAGCCATCGCCGTGAAACAAGTCATGACTGCTGCGAAACCCGAAGACGGAAAGCATTGGCCGGAAACAGGAACCCCAAAGTCATCCGAATGTCGACTTTACCAAAAAACACGGGGACTCACCGCACGGCGGAAATGGCTGGGGATCAGCCGAAGAATAACTGTCGTAGCCGAAGTCGCCAGACTTTGGCTTCGATACTGGTGTGCAAGCCAAAGTCTGTTGCGGTGAGTTGTTCCGATGGGTCCGTGATCTGTGCCAAGGAGGCGCGTGTGGGTTTCGTGGGTGAGCCGTGAGCCGTTGGCCGTAAGGCCTCGGGCAAGGTCAGTGCCCGGACGCTTACGCGTCACGGCTCACGGTTGCGGTCGAGCCGCGTCGTTTAACCGCACGCCGCAGGCACGCGCGTTTGAGCAACGTGACCCGGTTTGGTGTGCCCAAACGC
>JAQBZS010001107.1 GCA_027622115.1 Planctomycetota bacterium
GCACTCAGGTTGCGATTTGGGATGAGCACGGCCGAGACGTGCCGTGGACCGAGCCCGGAGAAATCGCCGTTCGAAGTTCATTCACGATGGACGGCTATTGGAATGACACGGCGGAAACCCGCAAAGTCATGCGCGACGGCTGGATTCGCACGGGTGATATCGGCCAAATCGACGACGACGGCTATTTGTGGATGGTCGGTCGCAAGAAAGACATCATCGTCCGCGGCGGCAGCAATATCTCGCCGGCCGCCGTTGAAGCCGTTTTGCAACCGCATCCCAGTGTGGTGGACGCCTGCGTCGTCGGTCGCGACGATATGGTATTCGGCCAAGTCGCCTACGCATTCGTGACGCTGATTCCCGATGCCAATGCTCAACAAGTTGAAAGCGACTTGGAGGAGATGGCGAAACGCGAACTGCCCGACTACATGGTGCCCGCCGGGATCATGGTGCTGGATCGTCTGCCGCGAACCGGTTCCGGAAAAGTCGATCGGCAGCGTCTCAAGTGGATCGCCGATGCCCAGGACGAAAACACGGCCACCATTCTCCTGAGCTAACCCGGCATGAACTCGTCCGATCGAAACGACGTGCGGTCCGTCTATATCCATGTCCCGTTCTGCAAGCACCGATGCGGTTATTGTGACTTTACGCTGGTCGCCGACCGAGACGATTTGATCTCGGAATACCTGCGGGCACTGGACATCGAACTTGGCCGCGCTCCGAATTACGCGCTCGACACGCTCTTCTTCGGTGGCGGGACTCCAACTCATCTGTCGCCCGATCAACTCGCACAGCTCTTCGAATCGGTTGTCACGCGATTCACCCTGAATGACGAGTGTGAATTCTCGGTCGAAGCCAACCCCGATGGCCTAACGCGAGAGAAGATTGATGTCCTGCACGAATATGGCGTGAATCGCATCAGTCTGGGTGTGCAGTCCTTTGACCAATCCGCTCTCAGTTTTCTGGAACGCGACCACACTCCCGGCGACGTGTTGCAAGCGGTTGAAGTCGTGCGAAATCGCATACCCAACTTTTCGCTCGATCTGATCTTCGCCGTACCCGGACAGTCGCTCGTTGACTGGCACGCATCGCTTGACGCTGCTATCGCTCTGTCGCCCACGCATCTTTCGACGTACGGATTGACGATCGAAAAGGGGACCGCGTTTTGGTCTCGGCAACGAAAAGGGAATCTCCATCGTCTGCCGGATGAATTGGAACGCGACATGTACGCCGCAGCCATCGAGCGCTTGCCCGCCGCGGGATTCACCCAATACGAGATCTCGAATTTCGCGCGTGCGGGATTCAATTGCCGGCACAACGAGGTGTATTGGAGCGGCCTGTCGTACGACGCATTCGGCCCGGGTGCTGCCTGCTTCATTTCCGGTCGTCGTGAAACGAATCACCGTAGCGTGACGGGGTGGCTCAAACGGGTGTTGGCGGGGAAGTCGCCGATCGGAGACTCGGAGCAACTCGCGCCGGAAGATCACGCCCGCGAATTGTTGGTCCTGGGACTCCGGCGGACAGCCGGCGTGGACAAACCCCGCTTCTTAAAACTGACGGGGTACACGGTGGATGCACTCACGCGTGGGCGGATCGACAGCCACTTGGCAGCGAAGCACGTCGTTGAATCGGAATCCATGCTGCGTTTGACCCGAGCCGGACGATTCTTTGCCGATGCCGTTGTGGTGGATCTGCTGTAGCGAACAGGCACGAAACACCGCAAAATGCTACGCCATCTGGAGCAAGTCACGACGCACAACAGCACATGTAAGAGTAATTCCTAGTTCCATATGTGATTCACTGACCGTGACTTACGGCAATTCGCACGAATTGCACGGATTGGAACGGAACAAGCACTTAGGAAACACCAGCGTGCTGGTAAGGGTTGGCCCGCACTTACTGGCATGCACAGAGCGTTTCGAGCTTCGGTTCGGAACGCTTTTTTTGTGTTTGCTCGGCAATGCACGACACGCGAGGTTGCTCTTCTTCCGCTCGGGGTTCATGAACACGCAGGGCAAACGTCGGACGGGACGTGGACGGGCAGCTGGGTAAAGCAAAAGACATTCGTCACGAATCGCCCGAGAACTGGCATGAGTCTGTTGCGCTACGCGGTTCGAAAATGCGCATCGTCATTTGCCGTGCCGGTGGGAGCAACGAAGCCGCGCAGTGCAGGCGGCCAGAACATCTTCATCTCGAACGGTTCTCTGGGTGCTCGTCCAAGCGAAATCGGTGTAGACTGCGATCGCCCGGATCCTGATCGGAGTCATACATGGCTGGCACAATATTCCAAGCCGACACTGCCAAGGTGTTTTCTCAGTTGAAAGAAGACTGGAAGACGGCATCTCGATATATGTCGAACCCCGCCCAAATGGCGATTCTTTGGCCATATCAGCAAATCATTGGGCTCGGTCCGCGAGCGATCCCGTTGCTTCTCGCAGAATTGCAACAAGAACCAGACCATTGGTTTTGGGCACTCGAAGCCATCACGGGAGCAAACCCCGTGGTGCCGGAGGCCGTGGGTCACGTCAAACAAATGGCCGAAGCCTGGATCGAATGGGGAACCGCACGAGGCCTCGTCGATGATGCAGCGTGATTTCCCTCGACTCGATTCGTCGCAATTTGAAGTCACCAGTTCACCAGACGTGGGATACAACTGCGTTGCTTGGGCTGCTGGGGATTCGGAGCGGTGGTGGCAGCCGGGAAAGTATTGGCCCGGCACGTCGACTGGAAACGAATTCGGAATCGCGACGCTCGAAGACGCCTTCAAATCGCTCGGATATGTCGAGTGTCAAGACAGCAGTCTTGAACAGGGATTTGAGAAGGTTGCTCTCTACGGCTCG
>JAQBZS010001108.1 GCA_027622115.1 Planctomycetota bacterium
TTTCGAGAATTCGTTCGCACGTTGCCACCGCATCCAACGGACGATTCAGTTTCGCAAACAAGATCTCGACTCGCTGAAGCAGTGCCGGCACACACTTGGGATGACTGTCGTCGATGCGATCCAGGCACTCGGCGGCTCGTTCGAAGTCCGACTGCTGAGCCGAGGCATCCGCCAAGAACAACCATGCGTCGCCGGATTCCGGATCCCACTCCAGCCACCGCGTGGATGCGGCCTCCAACGCCTGCATGTCTTCGGCTTCGATCGCGGCCTTGCATTCATCCAAGAACGATTCCGTACGGTGCTCGACCCACCAGTGATGGAGCGGAAAAGCGCTGGCGGTTGCCGTCAGAACGAGACAAACAACGATTCTTGGTGATCGGAGTCGACGGAGCATTGAACCTGGACTTGAACTGGCAGGCTGAAATGGATCTCGGGGCGCACAAATACGGATCGGAAGACATCAGAGGACGAGATCGTCGAGTATCAGAGTGACTGTCGAGTATCAGAGTGACTGACGTCTGAAGTTCGTCGGTTCCCCGCTTAAAACTGGATTGGCGGGGCGCTCAATTCAACGTTGGGAGTCAATTCGACGCGCACACGAGCCCGTTGCGAGTCCTCACGAAAATCGCTCCGTCGGCGATTGCGGGTGTTCCCACGACGGACGCGCCAAGATCGTTTTCGGCGAGGATCTCCAGCTTGGGGCTGTTCTTCAACACGACAATGTGGCCGTTTTCGCCCGCGATGTAAATTTTGCCGTCGCCGTAGATCGGCGAGGCGAAATAGTCGCCGTCGTTCTGAATGCGAACCGGGCCGTACAGCGACTTGCCACTTGTGGTCTCGAAACACGTTGCGATGCCGCCGCCCTTGATCAGCAGCATCCGACCGTCGAGCACCAGTGGCGAAACAATGTGGTCGGTGTACTTCGTGGGATGTCTCCAAACCACATGCGTCTTGGTGACATCGCCGGTCCCTCCCGCTCGAACGGCGATGATGAATTCGTCGGCGGCACTCTCCGCGTCAAATCGCGCGCCGGCAAAGTTGTCCGGACTCAAGAACGCGACATCCAACTCCTTGCCTTCCAACTTGCCGTCCTTGTTCGCGTCGCCTCGGTCGAAAGTCTTTTTGTAGAACGACTCGGGGATTCGACGCTCGCCGACGAACGCCTGCATTTCGGCTTTCGTGAGCTTCCCATCTTTATTGCCCGTGTCCGATTGGTCTGCGGTTGCCAGCCACTGATTGGCGATGCCGCCGCTCTGCAACGAGATGTAAAGCATGTCACCCACGGCGACGGGCGTGGTCTTGATGTTGCGTAACAGCGTGCGGGCTTTCCATTTTCGCTGGCCGGTTTGCGGGTCGTAGCCGATCAACAAGCCCGTTCCGGCAACGACCAATTCATCGCCGGTTTTGGTCTTCACAATCACCGGATGCGAATAATTCACGGCCATGTCCGACCGGTCGTCTTTCCATTCGATCTCGCCCGTGCGCTTGTTGAAGGCGTAAATGGCGGGGTAGAGATCGTCGTCCTGGCAGAAGATGACCTTGTCTTTGTAGAGCGTGGGCGACATGCCCGGCCCCCATTTGAAAACGAAATACGGCTCGGGCAATTTCTTCAACCATGCGTCTTGGCCGGTCTTGGCATCGACCGCCACCAATCCCAGCGTGCTGAAATAGAAATAGACTCGTTCCGCATCGGCGGCGGGAGTGGTCGAAGCGTGGCTGTTTGTCTTGTGAACGTCCGGAAGATCACCGGCGGGCCACGTTCGCTTCCAAAGTTCTTTTCCGGTCTTCGCGCTGAACGCAAACAAGCCGATCGTCTTTTTGTCGACCATCGCACACGTGAAGACCCGACCGGCGGTCACCACGGGACAGCCGATGCCGTCTCCGAGTTTCACGCTCCAGCGGATGTTTTTATCGCCCGAGAATTCGGTGGGCAGCGGTTTGTCGGATGTCGAGATGCCCGAACAGTTTGGACCACGAAACTGCGGCCAATCATCGGATCGGACGTTCTGCACGAATGCAACGCACGCGATGGCGGCAATCCAACTCCGGCAAGCAGATCGAGCGGCGAGTGTCATCAGGCTCTCCAGGGATGCGAGCTTCAATTGCAAGGTGACAAGGACACGGCGGGCGATCTTAACAACTGCCACCGTGAGCAGCAGCATTGAGGCCGCTTGAGAGATATAGTCGCCAATTCGCGTTCGTCTCGGATCGACCAACGCCTGCGTCACCAAACTCGTGATCAACCGACGGAAAGAGAAGCCATGAAACTCGCCAAGATTCGTCAAGCCGATGGAACCGTTCGCCTCGCAATCGTGGAAGACATGCTGCGGCTGCTTGATCTTTCCAAAGACGACTCGGTCGAAACGCTCGCCGATATTCTGCACTCGCCCGACCCCGCCGCGTTGGCCGAAGAACTCGCCGGCGAAACGGTCACGGCGGACGGCGTGACGTTTCTGGCTCCGATCGACCAACAAGAAGTATGGGCTGCGGGCGTGACGTACAAACGCAGTCAGGTGGCTCGCATGGAAGAATCCGAATCCGCGGCATCGCACTACGACAAGGTGTATCACGCCGATCGTCCCGAACTGTTTTTCAAGGCGAATGCGGCTCGCGTGTCCGGTCCCGGCGAGCCCGTGCGAGTTCGCTTTGATAGCGACTGGTCCGTGCCCGAACCCGAGTTCACCTTGGTCATCAACCCGAGCGGGCGGATCGTCGGCTACACCGTGGGCAACGACATGTCGGCTCGCGACATTGAAGGCGAAAACCCGCTCTACCTGCCGCAAGCCAAGTTCTACAAGCAGTGCTGCGGCCTTGGTCCCTGCATTTTGCTGGCGG
>JAQBZS010001109.1 GCA_027622115.1 Planctomycetota bacterium
CATTTGTTCCTTGCCAAGATGTGTCCGGCTGCCGGACTGAGATGCTTTGAACCACCCGACCCCTTCCCCATTAAATAGCTTAGGTAGGCACGCGCGTTTGAGGAGTGAAAACGCGTCTCATCAGTTCTTGGTAGTTTCGACCGCGAGATGTCCAGAAACGCGCGTGCCTACTACGGCGTGCGGTTAAACGTTGGATCACCGCTTCCACGTGTAGTCGCTCTGTTTCCGGAACCCAGAAACGTGGATCGTTCCATCGTCGGCGAGCGTCATCATCGAATACCCGTTGCTCTCGATTCTGGTTCCCTCGACCATCGCGACCAGCGTGCAATAGTGAATCCCAGCGATCTCCTTGTGGTCATTCCGGTGACTGTGGCCTTGAAAGACGGCGAGAACCTTGCCGGAAGCTTGCAGCACTCTCCGCACATCGGCAGCGTTTTTGACTCCGTACGAATTGGCGACATCAAGCCGTTGGTGAGCAAACACGACTGTCGGCTTGGACGTGGTTTTCAAGTCCGACTTGAGCCAATCGACTTCGTCAGCAGGAATATTGGGATCGGTCCACTGGAAATTCCGGCGGCCATACGGCTTGCCGTCGCTGCGAAAGCACGAGTCCAACACGACAAAATGGAATCCGCCCGAGTCAAACGAGTAATACGACTGCTTTCGGCTCACGGCGTCGAGAAACTCCGGTTTCAACAACGTGTGCACGCAGTGGTTCCCCAGCACGTAATGACGCTGCTTGCAGATGGTGGCGAAGTCGCGGTTGATTCGTTTGAGGTAGCCCAACTCGGTCGTGACGGAATCAGCGGCATCGATGAAGTCGCCCAATTCCACGAGAAACTCGGGCGGTTCCTTACTGAATCGCTCGGCTGCTTCGGCGAGTTTGTCCGGCGTCTCGCGGTAATGCCGCGAACCGGCGGGCGGTTTGTCGGCGTAATGCAGGTCCGTCACGAGCCCGATGCGGAGCGTCTTGGACTTCTCTTCCGCCAGCAACGACGCGGTCATGGCCCCGCTCGTCAAGACAAGCACTCCGTTTTGCAGGAATGCACGGCGGCTCGGACGGATCAGCGTTTCAGATTGGTTGTGCATGTCTTTGGCTCACGAAGTTGTCGGGTTGAATGGGCCGGAATACGAGCGGAAGGGGATCCTTCCGCGCCGATTGCATGGGTTAAGCAGCATACATGCATTTGCGGATTGCCGAACGTTGGGGATTCACCTCAACGTGGTTGCTCGGTTGCAGCACTTCGATACGAGTCGACGCGCTGGGCCGAATTCCGACCTATGTTTCAGGTGGAGTGCTCTTCGAGTTCATTTGTGGGTTTCAGGTCCGCGAAGGCTCACCGAACAAATTCAAAGGCACGATCACGGAAACAGCAGCCTGTCCGCCAACGGAGTCACCGAAATGCAACGTACCGCAGCACCCCCTCGAGCGCCACGCGGGGCCGAGTCCGCACATCTCGAATTTGAAACACTCAAGCGGCTCATCCACGGGAAGCTTGTCGAAAAACTCGATCTCACCCGCTTGGGCGATCTCGAAGGCGATTCACTCCGCCGCGAGATTCGGCTGGTCGTCGAACACCTGTGCGATACCGAAAACCCGCTGCTCAATCGATCGGAACGCGAACGTCTGATCGAAGAAGTCCTCGATGAAACGTTCGGCTTCGGCCCGTTGGAGATCCTGCTCAAGGAACCCAACGTCGCGGACATCATGATCAACGGCCCGAAGAACGTATTCATTGAACGTGACGGTCGGATTCAACGGTCGCATGTCACGTTTCGCGACAATGACCACTTGATGCAGATTCTCGACCGCATCGTGTCGAAGGTGGGACGGCGGATCGATGAAACGTCGCCGATGTGCGACGCACGACTTCCCGATGGATCTCGCGTCAACGCGGTCATTCCCCCGCTGGCACTTGACGGGCCTTCGCTGACAATTCGCCGCTTCGGCTCGAATCCGCTCACATTGGAAGATTTGTTGAACTTCGGCGCGTTCACGCCGGAAATGGTGATGTTGCTGGAAGGGGCGATCAAAGCTCGGCTCAACATGATCATCAGCGGCGGCACCGGTAGTGGTAAGACGACGCTGTTGAACACGCTCTCAAGCTTCATTCCCAGCGACCAACGCATCATCACGATCGAAGACGCGGCGGAACTTCAACTGCAACAAGAGCACGTGCTGCGTTTGGAGACTCGGCCAGCCAACATCGAAGGCAAGGGGCGAGTCGACGCGACGGATCTGGTGAAGAACGCGTTACGTATGCGGCCCGACCGGATCATCATCGGCGAATGTCGCGGTGGCGAAACATTGGACATGCTGCAAGCCATGAACACCGGCCACGAAGGTTCGATGACCACGGTGCATGCCAACGCGCCGCGAGACGCGGTGGCTCGTATTGAGACCATGATCACGATGGGCGGCGTGGAATTGCCCATCAAGGCGTTGCGGCATCAATTCGCTTCGGCGGTCGATCTGATCATTCAAGTAAACCGTTTGCAGGGAGGTCCGAGAAAAGTCACGCACATCACTGAAGTGCTCAACATGGAGCAGGACACCGTGATCATGCAGGACATTTTCCTCTATGCCCAGGACGGCATTGACGACGACGGCCGAGCATTCGGGCACTTCGAAGCCACGGGAGTCCGGCCGGCAGTAATGACACGTCTCGAACAGGCCGGTGTGCGATTGCCCGCCAACCTCTTCGCGGCACGTCAATTGGGGTATTAGTGTTTCACTATGCTCTCCACCGGCTTCGTGCCGGTGGAAGCAACGACTGACAAGCTACCTTTCATCACATCAACAACCCGTCACTGAGCCTCCGCTCCGGCTGGT
>JAQBZS010001110.1 GCA_027622115.1 Planctomycetota bacterium
AAGACCGTCGCTCGGATTCCGCCGACGGCCAACGACACCGCGACCAACAACTGCACGAGCAATCTGGGTTGCCACGGCAGATTGCGAAGGTCGTCCAGTAGGCCCATCACGGCGAGGACGGTGGCAGCGGCGAGAATGGCCCACATCTTGTCGGCTCGATAAATCACGCCTTCCAAATGCTGGCTCAGTTCCACGGGAAACCCGACCGGCAAGGTATCGAGGCGAAGCAGCAGCCACGCTGCGAGTTGTGCACCGGCGAGCGTCGTGACGACGGCCAACCAGATGGCGAGGCCGCCTCCGAGCGGAATTGGCGTCCGATGCACTTTGCGATCATTCGGGCGATCCACCAGACCCCAGCCGGGTGCTTTGGCACGGATGGTCCATGTGGCCGCGAAGGAGATGGCGAACGCGGGCAATGTGCAAGCGACAACAAACAGCCACATGAATGGAATCCGAAAAAGTCGCCGCGCGGTTCAGACGGCATGCCATCGGCAACAATTACCAACCGGATCCACGATAGACCCCGAAATGCACAAAGCCCAGCTCGCCGTAACGGCGCGCCGGGTTTGTCTCACATCCGGGTCGCGAGCATTCCGCGGGTCGGTCGACTAACCGCCGCGCGGATTATTGACGGGGATCAATTCCGTTTGATCGGAATCACGAAGTTCTAACGGCGTTTGATTAGAACCATGCAAGTTGATGGTTCGGATCGGCCGTGGTTCCTGGGTCGGCCGGCCAGCGACGATCGACTCGGACCGAGCCAAGTGTTTGGGCTGAGCCGCCGCCGACTGTTGTGGATGCGTTCGCGATCGAACCCGAGCCGTCGAGTTGTTCCGCTTTGCGTCGTTGCGTCGCATGAAACCGAGGCGAGGAAACGCGTTGGCCAGCTTTTTCAGCGAACCGCGAATTGCCGAGACCTTTCCTGCGGACGCCGCCGGTTTGGTGACCGGCGATTTGTTGGGTGCCGGGGGAATCACTTTCGGCTCGATTGGAGCGGGAGCCAATTCGGGCGAATCGCTGTCGTAGGGATGCGGTGCCGGTCCTTCGACCGTGTCACCTTCGACCGCGTCACCTTCGACCGGCATCGCGTCGACGAGTCGATTACCCAAGCGACAGGCGTGAGGCCGTAAGTGGTCGTTGCACTGCCAACCGCCACCCAACGCCTTGTAGAGCTTGACCACGTTGATCGCCAAGCGTCCTTCGCTGTCGGCAAGTTGGTTCTGCATATCGGCCAAGGATTGCTGAGTCACCAAGACGTTCTGGAAATCGGTCTTGCCCGCTCGATAGAGGGCACTGACGTTTTCCACGGCTTTGGCCGCAGCTTGCGTGGCAACGAGCAATTGATTGCGACGCAGTTTTTCCTGTCGATAATCGGCGATCGCTGTTTCGACTTCGCGGAAGGCGTTCAGGATCGTCTGTTCGTAGCGAGCAACAGCCTCTTCGGTCGCGGCTTCCTTCATCTCGATGTTGTTACGAATCTGACCGGCTCGGAAGATCGCCCAAGTGAAGCTGGGCCCCACGCCGAAGGTAAAGCTTTCGTTGTCGAACAGGTCGGAGAAGTCTTCGGATTCCAGACCGAAATTCCCGCCGAACGAGAATCTGGGGAGCAAGTCGGTTTCGGCCACGCCCACTCGAGCAGTTTGAGCCGCAAGGCCGCGTTCGGCCGAACGAATGTCCGGTCGGCGGCGGACCACGTTGATGGGAATCACGATGTCTGCAGGATTCTGAGCTGCCGGGATCGCGGCCGGCGTTTCCAGCACGACGTGCAAAGAACCGGGTTGTTCGCCGAGCAGCATGGCGAGCAAGTTGAGTTGTTCTTGAATCGCCGCTTCCAGTCGCGGCACGCCGGCTTGTGTCCGAGCGCGGTTCAATCGAGCCTGATGCACGTCAAGTTCCGGAACGAGTCCGGCGTCCAAGCGGTCTTCCGCCAGTCTCAGGCTCTGATTCTGAATTTCGGCGTTTTGCAACGCATACGCTTTTTGAGCCTGAAGCTGCCGCAGCAGCACATAGCTTTGAGCAACTTGCGAATGCAGCGACACCAGCACATCGCGATAGTTTTCGACACTCGCAGCGGTATTGGCTTCCGCCGCTTCGATGCCGCGAGCAATGCGGCCCCAGACGTCCGGTTCCCAACTCAGGTTGAATCCGGTTTTCCAATTCGACAGTGAGTGTGCGAAATCATGGGGAGCCCCGGGCGAGATATCGCGAGGATTCAAGTACGTGGGGCTGTTTTCGCTCAACTCGTAGTTACTGCGAGACCCGGTCGCATCCACGAACGGATACAGCGGGCTACCGGCGATTCGCTGCTGAGCCGCGGCTTGTTGGATGCGCGTCACGGCCGCGTAGAGATCTCGATTGTTGACGCTGGCCTGCATGATCAGTTGGTTCAGCGTCGGGTCGTTGAACGTTGACCACCAGTCGTTGAGGTGATCCACATATTGGCCGTCGTCGACCAATTCTTGGTGCCAGGCATCGGGCACGGACGGCAGTGGTTCGCAGTGCTCGGGACCGGTACGACAGCCGCTCGCAAGCAGAACCAAAGTGAGAGACGTGAGATGTAGGCGCAGAACGCCCCCGGAAGTCGAATGCATGATGTGCGACCCATGAGAGAGGAGAGTGGGGTGGAGTGTCGAACAGTCGTGGGTCAGCCGCGGTGTGTGAGAGTGACGGCTGGCTACTCCACAGATCGACCGGCGGAATCTGCCGTTTGCAGTTTTCCCCCTGGGATTCACGTTGAGACTATTCGACCACTTGCGCGCGTAGTGCTAGTCCTTAAACAAGCGAGAGTCGAGCTTGAAACAAGCGAGTTTTCGAGCGCAGCGGGCACCGGCCC
>JAQBZS010001111.1 GCA_027622115.1 Planctomycetota bacterium
CTTGGGATCAAAACCGTGCGTGGGCGAAGGAATGCGATTCTCGGCGATGTCTCCGCCCCATGTTGTCGGCGGCGGCAGGATCTCCGCGTCTCGCCACGGGGCTTGCGTGTGATACGGATCGTTGTCGGGCAGCGGGTCTTTGTCGTTTTGAATCCAGACCTGCACTTTTTTGAGGCCCGAGATGCCGACTTGTGCATAACCCGTGATGGGGATCGGCTGCTGGGGAGTCGGGCGTCTCGCAAAGGACAACGTGGCGCAAAACGTTTTCAGCGGGCTGTCGAGGTCGTTATTGCCGCCGGCGTACGTATCGTTCGCGTGCGAAATGTTCGACAGCACGACGTGGGTCAGCCATTTCACGCACTTGAAGCCGTAGCCTTCGGGAAACACGATTCGCACCGGGCCGCCGCGTTCGGGAGTCAGCCAATCGCCGTTCAGCTTGTAACACAGAATCACTGGCGGCAGGTCGAACGGATCTTCGAGGACGCGGCCAATCGGCAACGAACTGCGAAACATCTGACCGGGGTCATCGTTGTGGTAGCCGTAATAGAAAACTCGACGCAGGTTTTCTTGCGGTCGGGTCAACCACACAACGTCACGCAGCGGAACGCCTTCCCAGATGCCGTTGCCCAGGGGGCAGCCGATATTTAGGCAGGTCATGACCTTAGGAAACCGCACGGCTCGCGTTTCGGCCAGCTTCATGAGCCCGGCGAAATCGAGTGCGCTGTTGGTTTCCTTGGTCAGTGGATTGTCGAGTTTCGCCTTGTTTTCGGGGTCACTGATGACTTCCAGCGACCATGTGTCGCGCGTGAGCCCGACCTCTTTCATCTTCTCCATCGGCAGCGAGTGCGGCCTCGGTTTCCCGCGCGAGACGTCGCGGAAGTCGTCTTGCCGCGTGAGCCAGGTTTCGAGTTCATCGAGCACCTTTTGCAATTCCGGCGCTCGATCCGCAGCGTTCGTCAGCACCGGAAGTGATCCGACAGCCGCGATTCCGATCGCACCGCAACGGAGAAAGTATCGACGAGTCACCGCGTCGTGTTCTTCCAGGAAGCTCGCGAGTCCCTTTTCCATCGTCCCGGCTCCAATTGAGGTAGACTGCCAAATGACGCGTCAAGTGTATTCGTGACGAGTTGCAGTGAAAACGACGCGGCTGAATTTGCGGGAACGGACTTAGAACACACGGCGACCGGAGAAGCACCATGTGGCAGTTACTCTTGACCCTGACCTGTTGGCTCAGTGTTGCGGTCGGCACGGTTGCGGCGGATGACCAACAGCGAGTCTCATTCGCCCGCGATGTCATGCCGATGTCGACCAAACTCGGCTGCAACACGACGGCCTGCCATAACGTGCTCACCGGCAAGGGGGGACTCAAACTTTCGCCGCTGGGAAGCGACTATTCCGCCGATTACCGCGCGCTGGCTCGATCAAATGCCGGGCGGCTGGTTTCCCCAATCGACCCCGATTCGAGCCTGTTGCTCAAACGCCTTTCTGGGCCAAAGTCGACGGTCAAATTGGAACACGATTCGGAAGCCTACCGGACTTTTCGTAATTGGATGGCAAACGGAGCGAAGGGGCCGAACGCTGCGGACGCGCGAGTTGTTGATTTGAAAACATCCACTTCTCGCGTGGTACTGCTGAAAGGTGATTCGAGCGAGATTCAAGTCACTGCGCGTTGGTCGGACGGGGTGATTCGGGACGTGACTCGCTGGTGCCGTTTCGAGATCGAAGACGATGCGATCGCCGAGGTATCGGGCACGGGGAAGATCACGGCCAAGCAACATGCCGAGTGGGGCGTTGACGACTTTCAAGGCATCGCGGCGGCATTCAACGATCACGCCGACAGAAGCTCGCAACAAAAGCTTGTCCAGCCAAGTGTGTTCGGTCTTCGGCTCGGTACGGACGGTCAAGACACTCGTGAGCAACTTGCCGTTTGGTTAATCGGCGAGGGACGCATGATGTTGGCGAGGAACATCGTCCATCGATACTGGAATCACTTTTTCGGTCAGTCGCTTACCATGTGGGTCGACGACCTGACTCCATCCAGTGGCGAACGCCACGCCGGACTGCTCGATTACCTCACGAAAGAACTTGTCGAGCATGAGTTCGACGTCAAACACATTATCCGCCTGATGTGCGGATCTCGAGTTTATCAACTCGGCAATAGTCCGGTGCGCGAGCCGGTTGAGCAGTGGTTTGCTTCGCGATTCACACCGATCCGAATGACGGATTCTGGACTCTTGGATGTCATGCGGATCGCGGCGGGTTCCCGCAAAGGCCAAGAAAAGGGTATGCGTGCCGCTCGGCCCAAAATGAACATGGAAGGCGATGACGAGTGTTCGAGAAACCAATACCGCTCGTGGGGCGCTCCCGTTTATCGCCTCTTCTTGACGAATTCCGAGGAACTCACGGAGATGCTCCGCGATCCCGATGGAATCGCCAGCCGACTCGTCAAAGGCGACGCATCCACGGATGAGATTTCGGAGCGGATGTTTTTCCGTGTCTTGCATCGCAAACCCACGGACAAGGAGTGGCAGCAAATCCGAGCACACGCGGCAAAAACGGAACGCGCGGCTTATGTCGAAGATGTTTTCTGGGCGTTGCTCAACACCAAGGAATTCCTGTTCATTCATTGACCGTGCAACAACAAGTGACCGGCGGTATAACGAATTGCGATCTATGCGGCTTCATGGATGGAGACGCATAGATCGTGCGTGGGTGTGCCACTGGCTCTGCCAGTGCTTTCAACGATGCTCGCCCTGAACCCCGGAAGCCTCAAACCACATCGGATCAGGCCGCGTCAGTTGCGGCAGGTCCGGATCAATTTCGTCGCTCAG
>JAQBZS010001112.1 GCA_027622115.1 Planctomycetota bacterium
CGTTGAAGGCCGATCCGGTGCTGCGGCAACTCGGCCTGAGGATCTTGCTGCGAAACGGCGGCACCATCAAACGCGCCGCCTGGGAATCCCCGCCGGCGTTTCCGCTGATGAAGCAAACCGCCAGGCAGCTCGATTACGAACCCAAGTAACGGCGACAATCACCACAACCCTCAACCTCACGGGGCACTCTCATGTTTCGCAAGTCCTGTTTCCCGCTCGCGATGATCGTCGCGCTGGCAACTTCGGCATCCGCCGCGCCGCGCCGAGTCGACATGAATTTCCAAGGCCAACTCGCATCGGCCGTCAACGAACTCCAATCCAAGATCAAGGCTGACCCGCTGCTTCAGGGTCGAAAGCTGCGGCTCGGCAAATTCGCCGGGCCGAACTTGCCCGATAGCAATTTCGAACAGAATTTCGAGCAGTCGTTTCAGGTATTGGCGAAAGACCTGATCACCGACACTTCGGACTTCATCGTCCGCGGAGAGTACGACTTTATCGACGGCACGGCGGTCGAGAACCAGGGATTGCAAGTCATCCAGTTCGTGATTTCGGTGGTCCATCGCCGCAAAGTGTTGCAGCGCGTCACGCGCGAGATCAACAACACGGCCGACATCACGCGCATCATCGGCACGACCGTGGCACCGCCGGACACGCGGGACATCGAGAAACGCAACGCGAAAGTCACGGAAGCCTTCGACGAGCCGCGTTTCAAAGTCCGCAATACCACGCAGATCACGGCGGAAAGCCATCAGGAATTGTCGGTCGAGATTCGCAAACGAGTCGGCGGTTCCGGCTCACCGATCGCGGTCAAACCGATCAACAAAGGTGGATTGGCGTTCGTGGACCTCGGCGTGGGCGATGACTTCGAGATCGTGCTGTTCAATCATGCGAATCTCTGTGACGCCGTGGCCAAGATCAGCATCGACGGCTTGGACGTCGCCAACGAGTTTTCCGCGGACAAAGCCAAGTACGACGGCTACACCGTCCCGCGATCCAAAGACAGCCAGCCCGGCCAACACTCGGTCGCCGGGTGGCTGCGAACGGCCAAACCGGTCCGGGATAACGTGTTCCGTTTCGTGATCAATCAACTCGGAAAGGGAGCCGCCACTGCCCGCCGCAGCCGCAGTTCACGCGGAGTGATCAACATTCAATTCTTCGAAGCCGTGCCGCCGAACGAACAACTGCCGGCACGCACGTTTGGAGAAGTCGGCACCGGGAAACCCATGACCGTCCGCTACCGCGTCCAGCCGATGAAGCTCCGAGACACGCCCATCGTGAATCTGAGCATCCGCTACAGCAACGTGCCGGATTAGAATTCGACGCGGTTGATTATGGCGCTTTTCGTACGACAACTCTGAGATTTGTTGTTTTCTTGCGCGTATCTTGGATTGATTGTGTCGGCCTTTCGGGCCTAACGCGGCTCCTGTAGCCAGGGTCGCCAGACCGTGGTTTTTCGGTGGCATCCCACCGTCTGGCGACGCTGGCTACGGTAAGTAAGTGCCATTGGCCGTGAGACCCCGGTCGAATGCGCCGGCGGCTACTTCAGCACACCGAATTCGGTAGACTCAGGAACCCATGAACCAGAAACCACTCCAGGAGACTCGACAATGCGCACCAGCCTGTTGACCGTTGTGGCCGTGCTGATCACGTCAAGTGCATTCGCGGCCGATCCGGCCAAGAAGTATGCCTTGCTCATCGGCGTCACGAAGTACTCGCACGCGGAGATGAACAAGCCTCCGCTGGAGTATCCCGAGGCGGATGCCAAGGCCGTCGGCGACTTCCTGAAGCAGCACGGTTACGAAGTCGATCTGCTGCTCGGTTCCAAGGCTACGCGAGAGACCATCCTGCAAAAGCTTGAGTTGCTGGGTGCCAAAGGCAACGCGCAAGGCGCGGTGGTGCTCGGGCTGTGGGGGCATGGCGTGGAATTCGCCGGCAGCGACGAAGCCATGTTCTGCCCGTTCGATACCACCATCCGCCTGGTCAGCGATCAGGCGGGCAAGGCACTGTTCGACAAGAACGGCAAACGGCTGATCGAGCCCGATCCCAAGAGCCTGGTCGGGATGTCGAAGCTGTTGGCGGGCCTGCAGATCACGGGCGCGGGGAACCGCCTGCTGCTGGCGGATTGTTGCCGCGAAAGCCCCAACCGCCCGCGAGGCCGCGCGTTCGGCAGTCAGGTCAAGCTCACCGATCTGCCGGACAACACCGCCGCCATCTTCGCCTGCTCGTCCAACGAACAGGCATTCGAGCATCGCGATTGGGGCCACGGGGCCATGACGAAATGCCTGCTCGATCTGCTGCCGCGTTTGGCCACGGACGCCGGAGATGTCAACTCGATTACCGGACGCTTGCGCCGCGACGTGACGTCGCTCGTGACAGCCAAAAGCCGCGGACGCGATCAGCAGACGGTGCAACCCATCGTCAACGGCGTGGTGGAACTGCGGCTCACGCGGACGATGGCACTGTTGGCGGCTCCGTTCACGGCGGCCGAAGCCCGCTCGGCTCAGCAGGCAACGGCGCGGTCGCTGGGCGTGCGGGCGGATTACACGAATTCGCTCGGGATGCAGTTCCAATTGCTGCCGGCTGGTGAGTTCTCGATGGGGTCCAGCGACGCCGACGTTGCAGCCGCTCTGCGGGCTGATTCCACGTTGAAGGAAGAGTATTATTTGAAAGACGAGCGTCCGCAGCACCGCGTTCGATTCACGGGCTCGTTGTTCATGGGAACGCACGAGGTGACGCAGAAGGATTATGAAACGGTGATGGGCAAGAATCCGAGCGACTTCCAGGGCGATCAAAGCCGTGTGAAGGGGATGGACACAACGCGGTTTCCTGT
>JAQBZS010001113.1 GCA_027622115.1 Planctomycetota bacterium
TCACACCGCCAAATCTGAAAGGCGTAAACCTGACCCCCAAGTCCTCATTTCCCGCGTTTTTTGAAAGGAACTCAATTCGCCAATGTCACCGGAAAACGGGAACCGCACCGCCGCCATTCTGTTGATTTTCGGCCGGATTGGTTGATTCGACGTACCTTCGAAAACGCGCGAGTTGAGAACTTGGGGGTCAGGCTTACGTATTGCAGATTTGGCGGTTTGCCGTTGTCGGTGAATTCCACGTCGAACGCCGCCAAATCTGAAATACGTAAGCCAGACCCCAATCCCCAAATGTGACAAACTCGAAATTAGAAGCCATGATCCGTCGAATTCGAAAACCGGAACCGTCCCGACGCTCGTTCTTGCGCGGTCTCGGTGTGACGCTCGCTTTGCCGTGGCTCGAAAGCCTGTCAATCGCGTCGGAGCGAACGGGAACGAACGGGCCGCCGCGTCGCATGTTGCTCATCTCGAACAATCTCGGCGTCTTGCCGGGGCCGTTCTTTCCCCAGCAGTCTGGAAAGGACTATGAACTCTCGCCGTACTTGCAGGTTCTGTCCGAATTCCGGCGGGACTTCACGATCATCAGTGGTCTGTCGCATCCGGATGTCGCCGGCGGGCATAGTACGGAAAACTGTTTTCTGACGGCGGCCCGAGGCCCGACGAAGAGCGGCTTTCGTAACACGATTTCGCTCGATCAACTCGCGGCCGAAGCACTCGGACCGGTCACGCGATTTCCGACGCTCAACCTGGGCGTCAATATCGACAAAGCGAACCGCAGCCTGGCGTGGACTCGTGACGGAGCCTTGCTTCCCGCCGAGGACAGTGCCCCGGCATTGTTCCGCAAGATGTTCGTGCAAGGCGACCCCGCCGCAGTCGCTCGCCAACTCCAAAAGATTGACGAGCGAGCCAGTATTCTCGACACGCTGCACGACGATGCCAGGCGACTTGAGCGACGGATTGGAACCGAAGACCGGGCGCGACTCGATCAGTACTTCACTTCGATCCGCGAAATCGAACAGCGGCTCCACTCGGCTCGCGAATGGGAGGCTCGTCCGAAACCGGCGACCGACCAGAAGCCTCCCAGCGACATCCGCGATCAAAAGCTGTTCTTCCAGAAATTCGAGTTGATGCTGTCGATGGCGCAACTCGTGCTCGAATCCGATTCCACGCGGATTGTGACGTTGATGGTCGACGCCTTTGCGACTCCTGCCTTCCAACTTCACGAGAACCGGAAAACGACGGAGGGCTATCACAACCTCAGCCATCACGGACAGGCAGCCGAAAAGGTGTCGCAACTCGAAGAGGCCGACCGGCGGCAGATGTCGCTGCTGGCCACGGTGCTGCGCGGTTTCGCCGAGAAGCGGCAAGGTGACCGGCGACTGCTCGACAGCACGATGGTGCTATACGGCAGCAACATGGGCGATTCGAACACGCACGACAACACGAACCTGCCGATATTTCTCGCCGGCGGAGGATTCCAACACGGCCAACACTTGGCATTCCAGCGCGACCGCAATACGCCGCTCAGCAACCTGTTCGTCTCGATGCTGCAACGGATGGGGCTCGACATCGCGGCCTTTGGCTCCAGCAGCAGTACGCTCACCGGTCTAATTGGAGTTGATTGATCTCACGACGACGCACGGTGAGACGACGGAAGGTGCGGAACGCTGCTGGCTCAAAGAGAACGCGGTTTCGAGAATTCAGAGAACGAATTCCGGTCCTACTAACCGCGCCGATTCGAACGATTGTCGAACGTGATTCCGTCCACAAATCGGCAGAAACCGCGGAGAACCTCACCGCGCGAAGGACTTGTTCCGATACCTCCGACCACGCTGTGAGGTGTTCGCCTCCACTGTGCGCGGGCCGCGCATGGTTCGAATCTCCTGCTGCAGGTATCGGGACACATGATCTGGAATTCGTTGACTCGTTGGGCGCACGCTGCAAGCTCATTGCCATTCGGAATTCGCAAACCTGCAAATCGTCGCGGTCGATCACGTCGCAACTCATCAACAAGTGCATTGCCGGCTCAGGCCGAAGTCCTCGAAGTGCGGACGTTGTTGTCGGCGGTGTTGTTTGACTCGGAGACAATCGCCGATTCGGAATCGACTCCCCACGACATTGACGGAGTGATCGCGGCGCTCGCCCTGGATCTTGACGGCGACGGTGACGCCGACATCGTCACGGCTTCGAATGCCGACGAGTCGATCAACTGGTACAAGAACTTGGACGGCACCGGTAATGCCTTTGCAGCTCACGTCATCGCCGAAGGCTTCGAACCCGGCACATTGAAGCACGCCGACATGGATGCGGACGGCGACCAAGACATCATCGCTGCCATTTCGTCCGAAGATGCCGTGGCTTGGTTCGAGAATCGTCTCAGCGACGGTCTCGACTTTCTTCGCCACGATGTGGGCCTCAATATCGATCGGCCCAGTGGTTTGGACGTCGCGGACCTGGACGGCGACGGGGCGATTGACGTGCTGGTCACGAGCTTCGGCGACGATTGGGCGGCGTGGTACGAGAACCCAGTTGTGGTCGGTGGCGATTTCACGCGACATGAAATCGCCGACAATATCAACGGCGCGGTGGCGATCCTGGCGGCCGATTTCGATGGTGACTTGGATTTGGACGTGGTCGTGGCTGGCTACTATGCCGATTCGATCACGCTGTTCGAGAACATTTCGGGCGACGGGACCAGCTTTCGCAGTCGCTCGGTCGCCACCAACCTCAACGGCGTGACGTCGATCACGGCGGCGGACTTTGACGGCGATTTGGACATCGACATCGCATCCGCCGCGCGACACGACGACGCCATTCACTGGCACGAACAGC
>JAQBZS010000022.1 GCA_027622115.1 Planctomycetota bacterium
CATGACGCTGAAGTTTCAGACCTTTGAGAATGTGCCATTATTGGCCGCGTAGAGAATAATTTGCGACACAAGTCGTTCTGCAAGCATTGACCATGGATCGGGTGCTCAAAAAAACTCGCGCGATTTGGCTCGTACTACAAATTCGCGATTGGTTGTTTTCTTGCGCGCATTTTCCACCACTGACCCTGTGTCAGTGGAGAAATGACTGACTGCTACTACCGAACGTCCCCCGCTCGACCACGCCTCAACCGACCCCCGCGTCGGTGGGGCGACGACTCTCGCAGCTCGTAGCGATCAGTTTGCGTTCGCGCGGGATTTAGGCGTCAAACTCTCGTTTCTACGTCCGTTTGAGCCATGAGCCCGCGATTGCCGCGAAGCCGCATAACACGCCACCCAGAGGAATCAGCGTCCAGAATGCCCCAGGATTCGCATCCGTAAGTTGTGACGTTGTTAGTGGCAATGCCGGACGTCGTTTCGAGATCAAACTCTTTCCGTTCTGGACGATTTGCGACGAATAGGCTTCTTCAAATGTTGCCTCGCGCACGGATCCGAGCAAGATTGCGCCGATCACGCCGCCGACAACGCAAGCCAGCAACGGTTCGTGCATCAGAGCCGCCTTGCCGGTGGGCGTCGCGACTTTTGCGCCTGGTTCATGCATTGCGTGCGGAACGGTCCAACGTCTCGCGAGAAAACGCCAGCCCGCGATTGCCGCGACCACCATCACACCGCTCGCCAACCCGGCCAAATCGTTGAGCAGTAGTAGGCCCGCTGTTCCCAAACCGAGACTGCCGCAACCACCGCTGATGAGAATTGAGTCGTCCGCCGTGATTGCAAAACCCGCTCCAACGACACACAGCAGACTCATGGCCCAAAACACGAATTGCCGCACCGCCGAGTCCATCTCCGATTCCGGCCACCAATCGGGCGACCCGGCCGCGGAAACGGCCAACAGGCACAACCCGATTCCCGCGAAACCTGCGGATACGAATTCGAAGGCGCGGCCGGTCGCACGGAATCTCAGATACATCGAGACGACGCTCAGGGTCACTCCGATGCCTAGCAGCCAATCGATGGAATGCACGTTGCCGATCTCTTATTGGTGTGTTGTGTACGGAGACTCTAAAAAAGCGGGACAGGCACCTACCTGTTGAATTTCGGAAGTGAACTGGCACAACATGTGGGAGCCAGTCCGGCTTTATGATTTCAGCTTATCGGCGTAGATTGCCTTGGCTCGCCTTGCAACGCTCTGGCTATGTTCTGAAATCATTCTCGTGCCTCTCGATAAATGGTCGGCATCGCCACTAACGGATCGTACACGACATGCACATGGCAGGGGCAAGTCGATGGACAAATCGTTGAACGCGAGCGGCAGTCATCCCGGTTTCTTCGGAAACGGTAAATGGTAGATTAGGACCGACCACTCGATGCGAGGCCCTGGTACAGCTCCAGCATTTGCGGCAAGCACGCTTTGAGGCTGTATTGTCGATCGATCATCTGGCTGCCCGCTTCGCCCAGACGCCTGGCTTCCGAGGGCGAATCCAAGAGCCGCTTTGCTGATTGGACGAACTTGTCCACGTCGTAAAAGTCCGCCAGTAAGCCGTTTTGTTCATGCTGGATCATCTCTTGAACCGGAGCCGTATTCGACGCCAGCACCGGTGCTCCGCAGGCCAGCGAATTCATAAGTGACCACGACAACACGAACGGTACGGTCAGATAAATGTGCAAGTCACTGACGGACAGCAATCGAGCCAGTTGAACCGGTGGCAGCCGGCCCGGAAACAGAATGCGGTCAAGATCGTAGTTGTCGCGCGACAGCACCCATTCCTTGAAGCTCTTGCCGCCGGTGAATTGATCGTCTCCGCCGTAGCACACGCGATCCTCGCCAATGACAACGAACAGCACATCCCGCCGTTCATCGCACAGTCGTTTGGCGATCTTCATGAAGATGTCAAACCCGCGCATCGATTCAAACCCGCGAGCCACATAGGTGACGAGTTTCATGTCGTCGGGAATGGTCTTGCCGCCGAGCACCTGCGGGACGTTGCCGTGTCGTTTCCAAACGTCGGTATCGATGCCGTCAAAAATCGCGGCGACCTTCTCATGAAACAAGCGCGGCAAGCGACTGCGCTGCCACGCCGTGGGACTATAGCCTCGATCGCAGTTTTCCAGATCGAGCAACAGCATCGCGTTTCTGGCTCTTGATCGCAGACGCACGTTTTCGCCGGTGGAAAACTCGGGGCGGAAATCCATGTCCGAATCGGTCGGGCGGTAGAAGTATTCGAAGTAATTGATGATGGGGCAGTCGCCGTAGAGTTCTCGGAGGAACAATGTCGAGCCGAATCCGGAATGTCCCACGATCAAATCCGGCTGCACGTCCGGTCGAGCCTTGAGTGCGTCGAACACCGCTTGGGTATGCCAGATCGCGTTTTCAAATGTACGGCTGCAAAAGTGATTCTTGGCGGTCGCACCACCGGCGATCTTGTACTGAATCCGCTCGATCCCATCCTGTTTGCCGGGTGGTCGTTCCGACACGAACGTGCATCGGAAACCCTGATCGCGGACTAAGTACGCGGCAACATGCCCGAATTGCGCCGGAAAGTTCTGATGAACGAATAAGACATGCATCGCGCGAGGATCCCAGTTGCGATGGACTCAATCAACGTGGTTCCGAGGTGATTTGATCGAGGCGAACGAGTTTCAGTTGACCGTTCTGGCCGCCGACGGCGATGAGTTCGCCTTTGGCGTCGATCGCCGCGCTGTAGCACCAGCCGCGAATGCCCGGCGCGGTCCACGTTACGTCGACCGTTTCGTGATCAATCCGAGATACCGTGCCGTCCTGGCACGCGACAATTACGGACCGCCCATCCGGTGACCAGACGATCGCTCGCGGAATGCTTGTCAATCTTTTGAATCGAACCATGCGGCCGATTGTCGGTTGCCAGAATCGCACGGACTTGTCGCTGCTGATACTGGCGAGCATGGGCGGAGCGGCGTCCAGCTTCGGGCGAGCGGCGATCGCGTGAATCATCTCCGTATGGTTATTGAGTGCTCGCAGTTCCCGGCCTGTTGATGCATTCCACACGCGCAGGCTTTGATCGATCGAGCCGGTCACCATCACGTTGTCCGCTAACAGTGCGACGGACGTGATCCCTCGGGAATGACCGCGAAAGATCGCCAAGCTCCGACCGCTGTCGGCATCCAAAATGCGAGTCGTGCGGTCTAGCCCTGCCGAACTGATTCGCTTGCCGTCCGGTTGCCAACTCACGTCGTAAGACACGTCCGCGTGCGGCAGCGACCGAAATCGCAGCGTTAACTCGGGCCACGTCCACACTTCCATTCCACCCGTCTGAGCAGGCGATCCGCCGCAGACTGCCATGGCGGATCGGTCGGGTGAAAACACGATGCCGTGAATGTTGATCAACTCGGTGTCGAGCTTGCGAATCGGCTTCAAATCGATCGCCAATTGTCGGAGTCCGTTTTGCGAACCGACGAGCAACGAGCGACCGTCCGGCGCGAACGCAACCGCTGTTACGGGCGACTCCGCTGCAATCGCGGCGCCGCACAGGTTACCGAGCAGAATCAATGTCGTGCCAATGCAAGAGGCCGTCCTGCTTTCGAGACTCGGCGCGCACGGACTTAAGCCGGACGTGTTGGGAATCGCATGGCAGGGGTGAGTCACTGGCGGATTCGTGCAAAGGCGGAAAGGGTGCTCGGAAGATCCTTGAGAAAGAAGCAGCATAATGAGCACTCCAATGAGTTTGCGAACCCCGATTTTTGCTTGGAGTCTCCTCGATTCTGCAATGGTTCGCGTAGAGTCTACTCGCTTGCTGGTGATTCGCGTCAATCTGTCGTACGCCACGCTGGAGTCATCGGGTCCGAACTGGGCACTCAGCGACAAACGGAAGGGGCGACATATGGCACTTGGAATTCGGCCGATCGTTGATTTCGTCTTCAAGAAGATTTTCGGCAGCCCGGAAAACGTCGCAGTCCTGATCGGCTTGCTCAACGCTGTTCTGCGGCTCGATCGGCCGATTGTGCATGTCGAGATTCTCAACCCGTTCAGTTTATCGGGAATTCGCCGACGCCAAGCAGATAGTCCTGGACGTCCGGGCTCGCGATTCGGTGGGCCGGCAACTGAACATCGAGATGCAGGTGTCGGTGTTGAGCTGGCTACTTCAACGCGTGGTGTACTACGCCTGTTCGATGTTTGTGGAGCAGTTGAGCGAGGGCGACGGTTATCACAAGCTGAATGCGGCTGTCTCGATCTGCTTGTTGCCGAACGCGCTGTTCAAAGAGGAGTCGGCCCGCAATGTTCCGCACCATCGATTCCGACTTGTTGATCCGGAGCAGAAGCGGGAATTACCCGATATGATCGAGGTCCATACGGTGGAGTTGTCGAAATTTGACTTAGACGAAGACACGATCTCCACGGCGAGCGACATTGAGCAGTGGGCATTCTTTTTCCTCTACGCCGACCAGTACGACTCAGAACGTTTGCGTG
The DNA here is from genome assembly GCA_027622115.1 of Planctomycetota bacterium. Lineage (GTDB taxonomy): Bacteria > Planctomycetota > Planctomycetia > Planctomycetales > Planctomycetaceae > JAQBZS01. The sequence continues at coordinate 4,502 of JAQBZS010000022.1, forward strand.
AACTGTTGCCGGGTGTGGAATTTCAACAAGCGATCTCGGTGATCGAAACGATTGCAGCGAAAACGGAGGATCGAAAGATGTACGACCAGCGACAAAAAGCTCTGCGAGACCACCAATGGGGACTCAATACTGCTCGTGAGGAAGGACGTGAGGAAGGCGCGCGGATCGGGCAAATCCAATTGCTGGAAAGCCTGCTCGGGCAAGCGCCGTCCGCAGCGGATTGCCTGCTGAAGTGTTCCCGCGATGAACTCGACTCGCGCATCGAAGAACTGCAAACGGAGTTACGGTCACGTGGCTCGAACTCATAAGCAAGCGTAGGTCATGCGGTTCTCGAATAGCGATCGTAGGCCGTCAATCACCCTGGTTCGACCTCACACGGGAATCCTGTTGCGGCTCCCTTGATTCGCGGTCTATCGCAAACCGATTCAATCCAGTGATCGGATCGTTGGCAACTCCCTCCGGCGGTTCGCGTATCGCAAGAAGTCGCATCCAAACAGCGAGGTTGAAATGACGGTCGCGTGCTCAATTGCGATTGCCGTGGTGTGTTCGATCACGGTCGACTTTGAAGCTGCGACAGCCTTGGAGCAGCAACATGCTCGGCTCAAGGTTTGGAAGCAGGTCAAGTCGCTTCCGAAGGACTCGCAACCGGCGGAACTGGCCCGTGACGAGATTCGCTTCTTGTTCGCCCTGCGACTATTGGAGCCGCGATTGTCGTGGCGAGTTTCGCACGTGATTGAGCCGGACAAGATTCACCGACATGATCGGCGACGACGAATCCAGGTGAATCCGCTCTCGCCCTGGCACGAGGCGCATCAAGGCGATGCGCTGCTGTTGTCTGTCGAACGACGGCAACAACTTGAATCCCAGCTCGATGTGCGTGTCGACAAGAAAACGGATTCGCGACCGTTTTGTTACTGGAGCTTGAAGGACCCGCGACATGCCGACGTGCTCCGTGCCATTGACATCTTGCGCGGCGTTACAGAGAAGCGGTTCGTCGCCGACGCGCGGCGTTGGGTCGCGGACCTCGAACGCAACAACACCGTGATGACGTTCGACATTCCTGGTGCTTGTTTTCGCGGCAAAGACGCACCGCTTGCGGTGGATGTCCGCAATGTCGGACAGTTGCGATGCAAGCTGTATCGCGTCGAATCCTTGGAATTGCTCGCATGGTTCCACGGCGATGCGACACACGCGAATCATCTTGGCCACGATTTTGTGTACCGGGATTTCGGTCTGCAATTTGAGTCGCGCGATGCGATCCAATTGATGGAGGCGATGGACGTGCATCGCTCGCGCGTTGAACGGTTGCACGACAAACCCTCTCCCATGCCGCAACTGCCCGCCAAGAGTCTGCTCGCCGAATGGAACGTCGATGTTGCGACTTTGAAAACGTTGGATGCTTGGCGGCGACGTAGCGGATTGCAGACTTCCGATCGCTGGACCGGCCAACCGGACGCACACACCTTTGACGATGAATGCGAACTGCTTCGGTCGCGATTGGAATATGAATACATCGTTGACGGCGATTCGGATGCGCCGTCATTCACGTCTTGGCACGCGAACCGCGTCTTGACGATCCCCGGCAAACATCTGCAACAGTCCGGTGCGTATCTCTTGGTCGCCGAAGCCAATGGACAACGCTCGTTTGCACCGCTGTTGGTTGATCCGCTCAGTCTCACGCTTCGCCGCTGCCGAGACGGAGTCATGGCGATCGTCAGCAGTATGGATGGGAAACGACCCGCAGCTGATGCGGACATTGTGTCGGCGACGAAGCCCAATGGCGTCACTCGCACGGACAAGAACGGCGTCGCGTTCTGCCGGGCGCATGGCCTGGGAACCACGGCGTTTCTGGCTCAAAAGGATGGGCGTTTTGCAGTCGGAGGCTTCGGGCAGGTGTTTGAGGCCGTCTACTTCCCCAAGTCGCGGCAAGACGAGGCTCGTCATGCGTGGCAGCGAATGGGTCGGAAGTCGGCAGAGATGCGAGAACTGTTTTCGGGCTTCGTCTACGCAGACCAATTCCTGGCCGCCGCATGGACAGACCGTCCCGTGTATCGCCCTGGGCAAACCGTGCACTTCAAATTGTTGCTGCGACGATTCGATGCGGACAATCGGCAACTGGTCGTGTCCGACCGCTTTCGTGCCGACGATTTCGATATCCATCGACGCTTGGTGCTGCCGCGACTCGACACGCAAATGGTCTATGGACTGCTGGATCCTCGCGGTCGCCACGTGGCGGGCGGACAACTCGGCACAAACGACTTCGGGACGGTTGTCGGAAGTCTCGCGACCGACCCGGCGGCGGCACTCGGGGAATACGCGCTGCGATTGCAGATCGACGGCGTGGATCGAGTCATCCCGAGCGTGTTCTCGTTGGATCACTATCGCCGTGATCGATTTGTGTTGGAGATCGACGACCTGCAAGAGCGGTTGGCCGACAAGGCGGATCGAATTTCGTTCTTGCTGCGAGGCCGGTACAGCTTTGGCAAGCCGCTGGCGAGTGTTCGTGTCTCGGGGCGTCTGGAGTCCGAGCTTGGCGAAGAGGTCGGCAAGTCGTTTTCCGGAACCTTGGACGCGCGAGGAGAATTGAAGATCGAACTTCGGAGCGTCCGGCCACTTGATGTTGGTGAATACGTTGTCGAGTGCACGGCCCGAGATCTGAGCGGGCGGACGGTTGCCGTGCGACGGGCGATTCGAGTCGGTGCAGGGCCGACCGTGTCACCGTTGGACGTGCTGCCGCGAATGGCCCGCGTGGGTGATCGATTGACGCTCAAACAAGTTCTCACGGCGGTTCACCTGAAGAATTCCGCCGGCGAGACGTTGATCATGCGACCGAATGGTCGTGGCGAAGTGGTCCTCACTGCTTCAATTGCGGGTTGGCATCACGTCGAATTGGGACCGCATTCCAAACGCGTCTATTTCCACGACCCCGACAACAAACCGCCCTTGGACGCCAACACCGCGCGTCTCGCCCAAGGCTGGGTGAACCTATCCGACTACGAAAACCACGATGTGGCTGACTTGCGGTACGAAACCGCTTGGTCGCATGGACCGTCCGTTCTCGCATTGTTCGACACGCAGCGAATCCGCGTCGGCGAAGACTTGCCATTGCACATCTTCGTCGACGGAGCGGAACCGGGAGCGCGCGTGCTGCTGACGTATGAAGGTCGCACGGTGGTGGATTACCACGTCGTGGAGTTGTCCGAAAACGGCTATCACACGATTCGGTTGCCGATTCGCCCGAGACACGTTCCGAATTTCTATTTGCAGGCCCGCGTAATCAATCCGGGATTGGATCGCGACATCGCGCGGCACCGGGCAGTGGATGAGCTGGAAGAACTCAAGTTGGCGGAAGCCGACAATCCAACGTGGTGCCGAGTCGATGTGGTCGCCGAACGCGGCGCGCGAGAAATCAACGGCCTCAAGATCCAAGTCACGACCGACAAGTCGGATTACCAGCCGGGCGAGCAGGCCCTCGCTTCCGTGCGAGTCACCGATGACGTCGGCAAGCCGGTTGAAGCCGAAGTGTCGTTGGCGGTCGTGGACGACACCGTGTTCGCACACGCAAGCCCTCGCGAAAGTCGCATCGCGCGAGCGTTTACCGCGGCACGACCGTCTCGGCGATATCGAGACAAGGCTTGGCGGACGTCGGTCGGCGATGATTGGGCCGTGTCGCGTCTCGATGTTCACAGAGTCGTCAAACACATGTCCGAAAGCCTGCAAAAACTCGCGGAGCAGGCGGCCATGCAAGCGGAACTCGGCATTGCCGACCTTGACCAACGACGGATTCCGGTTCAAGCGGGGTCATGGTTGGCGTGGGCGAAGCACGGTGCATTGCCGATCCAGGAAACGCCCATCCCGCAACTTCGCCGTCGGGCTGACTTTCGAGAAACTGCGGCCTGGCAACCACGACTGCGAACCGATGCGCAAGGCCGAGCCTCCGTTTCATTTCAGATCCCGGACTCGTTGACGACCTATCGTTTGACGGCGGTGGGCGTCACCAAAGACACCAAGATCGGAGTTGCCGATGACGGTCGTTTGCAAGTTGACCTGCCGCTGAGCGTGCGGATCCAGACGCCCCGATTCGCTGTCGAGGGTGATCGGCTGCGGTTGGCGGGGCTGCTGCGAAACCAAACCGGGCGACCACGAAGCGTGCAATACACGTGGTACATCGCGGGGGCGGAACCACGGGATCCGAAACTCCTGACCGGAACCGTGACGATCAAACCCGCGTCTGAGACGGCTGTGTTCGCGGATGTTTCCGTGCCGCGTTCCGGAGACGTGACGGTTCGGCTACGGATTGCCGCCGGGGAACACTCGGACGAGGAACTTCGGCAATTCACCGTACAGGCATTTGGGCGAGCCAGACAAGTCCACTTTCACGGACGTGCTAAAGACGGCGATCGAGTTCGCTGGCCGGACGGATTCCTCGCACAAGAACTGACCGTGTCTCTGTCGCGCGGCCAGGAATTGACCGAGGCCCTGGCGGGCTTGGAGTACCTCATTGCCTATCCGTACGGCTGTGTCGAGCAGACGATGAGCCGCTTTTTGCCGGCGGTGGTCGTCAATCAAGCCGCCCAAAAGCACGGAGTCGATCTGCCGGATTCCGTCCGCAAGATGTTGCCCGAAGTCTTAGCGCGTGGACTGACGCGGTTGTATTCGCTTCAGCACGAAGACGGTGGCTGGGGTTGGTGGGAAGCGGACAAGACGAATCATCGCATGACGATTTATGTGCTCTACGGTTTCGCTCGCTGTCTGCAATCGGACGTGAAGATCGATCAAGCGGTGCTCAAGCGTGGCTTGGACTATCTCACTGCGGAATTGAAAGCCGGTCGCCTGGAATCCGGGCTGCTTTCACGAGCGTGGTTGGTCTTGGCGCTGGCCGGCCGAGCCGACAAGGACGCACTCACGTTGGCGGCGACCGGCGAAAACCTGACGCCGGGGGATCACTGCAACTTTGCGTTGGCAACCGATGCCATGCGACTCGAAGAATTGTCCGCACTTCGGCTGGGTCGAATCCAACGTTGGGACAGCGACGACTCGGATGATCTTGCGTTGCAACTTCAAACGCTGTTGAAGATCGACCGGCAACTCGACCGCGCGACCGACATCGCGATACGTTTGGCGAAGAATCGGCGTGGCGTGCGTTGGGGCAACACGCGTGCGACATCGGCGGCGATCGAGGCCCTCAGCGAATATTTGGCTCGCCGCCCACCGGTCAAGACGACGGCCCCATCCGAAGCCACGGCGTTGCTGGGCGAGACGCCGATCCTGACAACATGGCACGGCGGCAAGACCCGACCGACATTCAGCCAAGCCACAGGCACCGATCAGATCGCATTCGCCCACACCGTGAATCGCGACACGCTCCGAGGATTCGAGATCACTCCACCGATCGGTTTCGCGGTTGATGGTGATGCACCGGTTTACTTCAGCGCATCGGCGAGTGGTGTTCAACGTGCGGAAAAACTCGAACGCTTCGGCGTTGGAATTCGCCTGCGCCGCAATTACTCACCCAGCGACAGCGCGCAAACCGTCCAGCAACTGGAATCGGTCTCAATCGGTGACACGGTTCAAGTCGAACTCGTCCTCGAACTCGATCAGGCGGCGGAATACGTCTTGTTGGAAGATCGACATCCTGCCGGCTGTGAATACGCGGCCCGACGCATCCTGGGATCGGCACGAGATCAAGTCTCGCACGTCGAGTTTCGCGACGACCGAGCTTGTCTTTTCTTCACCAGTCTGCCCGCCGGGACACATCGAATCGTCTATGAACTTCGAGCCGACACACCGGGCCGGTTTCGCAGTTTGCCTGCCGTGGCCTATCCGATGTACCGCGAAGATTTGCGAGCCGAGTCTGCGTCATCCAGCCTGCACATCCGGTCGGAACATTGAATTGTGATTGCTTACCCGTCTGGATCGTCGATCAACGTTTGCAGGAGTTCGGCATGTTCGGGAAGAAGCTTCGGCAGCCAGGATTCATCAATGAGCCCAACACCAATCATGTCGCGAAGATGGACACGGTCCTTGTCGCGATTGGAATTCAGCTTCATCCGCACGAGTGCCTCGAGTGAAAGCACGTCATAGTGATTGGACGCTTCAACTTCCGTAACATCGGCCGATGGTGCGGGATATTCGGGTCGGACTTTTTCGCTGGCGTACAACAAATGCACGGCGTCGCGCGGGCTCCCATCTGGACCGTCGATAAAACAGTCAACTCCCATCAGTTCGTAATGCGAAAAGCCAACGGCTTCGAGAGCCACTTTTACCGCATCAAAGTCCGCACGTCGGACGAGAATGTCCACGTCCTGTGTGTTTCGAACCGCCGCTCGGTCAACACGAGCCACCCAAGCGGCAACTGCATTTCCTCCGGCGACTGCATACGGAATTCCGGCTTGCTTTAGGGCCGACGTCGCTCGAATCGCACGTTCGCGTACTGCTTCCACGGCTTCGATCATCCTTTCCCAAGAGAAGGGCTTCAATTCAACCGACATGGTCACTCCGAGTGCTATTCGAAATTGGATTCAACTTAGAGGGAGCGCCGCTTTGGACTCCTTTGGAGTGCGGTAGCCCGGTACCGCTTTGGACTTTTGGGTTTGGCTTCGGCTTGCTCCGACCGTTAGAACGCATCGTCTGAACGAGAACTTTCCGGAGAACTGAACGGGAGGAATTCGGAAAACCCCAAAAATCCAAAGCGGTACCGGGCTACCGCACTCCATAAAGTCCAAAGTGGCGCTGTCCAACTAGATACTACAGGACTCTGCTCGATTGTGGCACTTGGCCCAGGCCCAGCCGACAACATCGAAGCGATACCCACGGCTGACGCCGTGCGCTATGTGCTGTCGCCACTCCGTGGCTGAACTTGTGACCCACGAATCGATGTCCTATCTTCCGCGCCCCTTGCGAAATTCAGCAGAACCCCCAAATACCAGGAGTGAATATGTCCACGGAAACGGTCGCCGAAACTTTCAAAGTGAAGGACATGAGCCTCGCGGAACGTGGCCGCAAAGAAATCGAGTTGGCTGAAACCGAGATGCCGGGCCTGATGTCGTTGCGAACGAAATACGGTCAGTCGAAGCCGCTCAAGGGGGCTCGGATCGCCGGATGTTTGCACATGACAATCCAAACGGCCGTGCTGATGGAGACGTTGGTCGACTTGGGTGCCGAAGTTCGCTGGTCCAGTTGCAATATCTTTTCGACTCAAGACCAAGCCGCTGCCGCAATGGCCGCCGTGGGGATTCCGGTCTTTGCGTGGAAAGGCATGAACGAAGAAGAATTCGACTGGTGTATCGAACAGACGCTCTTCTGGCCGGACGGATCGCCTCTGAACATGATCCTTGACGACGGCGGCGATTTGACCGCCATGGTGCATGACCGATTTCCCGAGTTGCTCAAGGACATCAACGGGCTGACTGAAGAAACCACGACCGGAGTTCACCGCCTGCACCAGATGCATGCCAACGGGAAACTCGGCATCCCCGCGATCAACGTCAATGATTCCGTGACCAAGAGCAAATTCGACAACCTTTACGGTTGCCGCGAGTCGTTGGCGGACGGAATCAAACGTGCCACGGACATCATGGTGGCCGGAAAAGTGGTCGTGGTCTGCGGTTACGGCGATGTCGGCAAGGGCTGTGCGGCCGCCATGAAGGGCTTGGGGGCGCGCGTCATCATTACCGAAATCGATCCCATCTGTGCGTTGCAAGCCGCGATGGAAGGCTATCAAGTCACCACTTTGGAAGCCGTCGCGTCCCAGGCCGACATCTTCGTGACGACCACGGGTTGTTGCGACGTCATCCGTGGCGAACACCTGGATGAGATGAAGAACGAAGCGATCGTCTGCAACATCGGTCACTTTGATTCAGAAATCGAAGTGGCGTATCTCAAGAATCGCAGGGACATCACCAAAGTCCGCATCAAGAAAGATTCCGACGAGGGTGGTCCGGTCGACAAGTACGTTTATCCAAACGGCAAAGCCGTTTTGGTGTTGGCGGAAGGCCGACTGGTCAACCTGGGATGTGCCACCGGACATCCTTCATTTGTCATGTCCAATAGCTTCACAAATCAAGTACTCGGCCAAATCGCACTGTGGACCGAGATCGAGAATTACAGTCTCGGCGTGCATGTCTTGCCGAAAGAACTCGACGAAGAGGTGGCTCGACTGCATCTCGGAAAACTCGGCGTCAACCTGACAACCCTGAACCAAAAGCAAGCCGACTACCTCGGACTCAAAGTCGAAGGGCCGTTCAAGCCGGACTACTATCGCTATTGAGCCGGTGATGTTTGAGGCGAGTCGACCGTAGCTTGGGACCATTGTCCCGAGCGGCCACGAGACAATGGTCACCAGACAATGGTCACGGGACAATGGTCCCGTGCTACTTCACCAATTCCACCACTCGGAGCGTCCCATGGATGCTGAACTTCTCGAATCCTGCCAATCGGTGATTACTCGCATTGTCCATCTCCGGGACTCTCTTTGACCTCGCGGCCCAAACCGAACGCACGGTTCAAATCAACAAGCTGATGGCTGAGCCGGGGTTTTGGGAGACTCAGGAGACCGCCCAAAAGTTGGTGTCGGAACTGAGTCGCTTGAAGCTCTCGGCGACACCGCTGCAGGAGCTGTCCAGCGGAGCCGACGATCTCGAAGTGCTGATCGAGTTCGCGGAAGAAGACGAAAGCAGTGTCGCCGAATTGGAATCGACGCTTAAGCGATTGTCGGTGCAGCTTGAACATGTCGAATTGCGGGCGATGTTGTCCGAACCGGAAGATTCGTGTGCGGCGTTCGTGCAGATTCAAGCCGGTGAAGGCGGCACGGATTCGGCGGACTGGGCGGAAATGCTGTTCCGCATGTACGCCCGCTGGGCCGAACAGCGAAATTTCAAGGTCGAAATTGTCGACCGTTCGGAAAGCGAAGAAGCCGGTATTCGCAATGGCACACTGCTGATTCAGGGTGACTATGCCTACGGATATCTGCGGGGAGAAACCGGCAATCATCGGTTGATCCGAATCAGTCCATTCGACTCGGCCGGTCGGCGTCATACATCGTTTGCGGCGGTCGATGTGACACCGGAACTGGGCAACGATATCGAGATCGAGATCGATTGGGACAAGGACGTTCGCGAGGACACCTACCGCGCCAGCGGGGCGGGTGGTCAGCATGTCAACAAGACGGATTCGGCAATCCGATTGACGTATTTGCCGTCGAACGAAGTCGTTCAGTGCCAGAACGAACGGAGTCAGCACAAGAACCGCTCGTTGGCCCGCAAGATGTTGCAGGCGAAGTTGTATCAAGTCGAAAAGGAAAAGCGAGACGCCGAATTGGCGGCCAAGCGCGGCCAAAAGTCGAAAATCGGCTTTGGCGGCGATACGGTTCGCAATTACGTGTTGCATCCAGACCAATTCGTCAAGGACGCTCGTACGGGCCACAAGGTCGGCAATCCACAACCGGTGCTCGACGGCGGCATCGACCCGTTTCTCGAGGCGTATCTACGGTGGAGTTTGGGGCGTACTCAGGCGTGAGCTTCCGTGGATAGTCCCGGTTGCCGGGCCGAATGCCCAGCGGTTTCTTGTTGAAGCGTCTTCAGATGCACGGTTTGATCTCGAAGGTGCCGCGTTCTCGGCGATGGCGAATTACCTCAAAGGGCCGTTCCCTGATGATCGCGACTCTCAAATTCCACGGCGGAGAATTCGCCGAACTCATTCGACAATATGACCGCCACCCGATGCATCCTGCGGGCCGGTACGCAGCGAAACCGTGATCAACCCATCTCGCATCCGTCGGCGGAGGTCGCATAGACTCCGCCCCTTTTCGCATCGCCTAAACTGCCCAGTCCGATCCATCGGCTCGGTCAGACGCGATCGTCGCCGTGCCCCGTCCTCCCGTTTTGTACCCGAATACCATGCCCGTACTTGCCGAACGCTTCACTGCTGATGCCGTCAAAAACCTGCTGGCCGATCGAATCCTGGTGATCGACGGGTCGATGGGAGCCCTGCTGTTTTCCCATGAACTCAGCGAACAGGACTATCGCGGCTCGTACTTCGGTGACCATCCCGTCGAACTGAAGAACTGCCACGAAGCCCTGCTGTTTTCTCAGCCGCAGATCATCCAGGACATTCATCGGCAGTATCTCGACGCGGGAGCCGACATCATCGAGACGAACACGTTCAATGGAAACGTGATCTCGCTCTCCGAGTTTCATCTCGATGACCAGACCTACGAAATCAACAAGCGAGCCGCCGATCTGGCAAAGTCCGTCGCCGAATCCGTGACCGCCATCGATCCCGACAAACCGCGATTCGTGGCGGGGAGCATCGGACCCACGAAAGTGCAGTTGGCCATGAACGCGGCGGACCCGGCTGTCCGGTCGCACACGTTCAATCAGATGATGGAGTCATATTACGAACAAATTCGCGGACTGGTGGACGGTGGCGTGGACATTCTGCTGCCCGAGACGTCATTCGACACGATCAACATGAAGGCCTGTTTGTTCGCCATTTCGAAGTACTTCGACGACACCGGCCACAAGATTCCCGTGATGGTTTCCGGCACTATTTTCGACGGCGGTCGCACGATGACCGGGCAGACCGTCGAAGCGTTTTGGACGTCGGTGTCGCACTTCGACGTGCTTAGCATTGGGCTGAACTGCGGACTCGGCCCCAAGCAGATGCGGCCGTATTTGGAAGCGCTGACTCGCATCACCGATCTGCCGATCAGTTGTTATCCCAACGCGGGGATGCCGGACGGCATGGGCGGCTTCGACGCCAGCCCGCAAGAGGTTGCCGACGCGATGCGCGAATTCGCCGACAATGGTTGGGTCAGCATCGTGGGCGGCTGCTGCGGGACGACTCCGGAATTCATTCATCGCATCTCGGAGAGCGTGGCCGGTTCCGGACCGCGGAAGTCGAAACCGATGGCGGCAAATTCTTGCTACAGCGGCATGGACCGGCTCGAACTGACGAAGGACTCGAATTTTGTGATGGTCGGCGAACGCACGAACGTCACGGGCTCACGCAAATTCGCTCGTCTAATTCGAGAAGACAATTACGAAGCGGCGATCCGCATTGCCCGCGAACAGGTCGAAGGTGGAGCCAACTTGCTGGACGTCAACATGGACGAAGGCATGCTGGATAGCGAGGCCGCCATGACGACGTTCTTGAACATCCTGGCCATGGAACACGAAATCGCCACAGTGCCGATCATGATCGACAGTTCCAAGTTCTCGGTGATCGAAGCCGGGCTGAAATGCCTGCAAGGGAAAGGCGTTGTCAATTCCATCAGCCTCAAGGAAGGCGAGGAAGTTTTCCTGCGGCAAGCTCGGCTGATCCGCCGGTATGGGGCGTCCGTCGTCGTGATGGCGTTCGACGAAACCGGCCAGGCCGCCGACGCGGATCGCAAGGTCGAGATCGCCAAACGGGCTTTCAAGCTGCTCACGGAAGAGGCCGGCTTCCCGCCCGAAGACATCATCTTTGATCCGAACATTCTCACCGTCGGCACGGGGATGGAAGAACACGCCAACTATGCCGTCGAATTCATCGAAGCCGTGCGGCGGATCAAACTAGAATGCCCGGGTGCGAAAACGTCGGGCGGCGTCAGCAATGTTTCGTTCTCGTTCCGGGGCAACAACACGGTTCGCGAAGCGATGAACGCCGCGTTTCTGTACCACGCCATCCAGGCGGGGCTCGACATGGGCATCGTCAACGCGGGCCAGTTGGAAGTCTACGAAGAGATCGACAAGGAATTGCTGGTCCACATCGAAGACGTACTGCTCAACAGGCGACTCGATGCCACCGAGCGGCTGATCGAGTTCTCGGAATCCGTCAAGCAAAAGGACAAGGTCGACGACACGAGTGCGTTGGCCTGGCGCGAGGAATCGGTCGAGGAACGGCTCAAGCACGCGGTCCTCAAGGGCATCACGGATTACATCGACGAAGACACGGAAGAGGCGCGGCTGAAGTACGGTCGCCCGCTGAACGTGATTCAAGGTCCGTTGATGGCCGGCATGAGTGTCGTCGGCGAACTGTTCGGCGCGGGTAAGATGTTCCTACCGCAAGTGGTCAAGTCGGCTCGGGTGATGAAGAAGGCGGTGGCTTGGCTGACGCCCTTCATGGAAGCGGAAAAGGAAGCGTCCGGCAACCTGTCAACTTCGCGCGGCACGATCGTGATGGCCACCGTCAAAGGCGACGTGCATGACATCGGTAAAAACATCGTGGCCGTGGTGTTGCGGTGCAACAACTTCGACGTGATCGATCTCGGCGTCATGGTTCACGCGGACAAAATCCTGGAGACGGCGATCAAGGAAGGAGCCGACATCATTGGGCTCAGCGGCCTGATTACTCCGTCGCTGGACGAAATGGTTCACGCCGCCAAAGAACTCAAACGACGGGGCTTCACGATTCCGCTGCTGATCGGCGGTGCCACGACAAGTTCCAAACACACGTCCGTTAAGATCGCGCCGCACTACGATCAACCCGTCGTGCATGTCGTGGACGCGTCCCTGTCGGTGCCGGTTGTTGAAAACCTGATCGACGACGATTCACGCGACGAATTCATCGTGAAAAACCGCGCGGTCCAGGATCAAGATCGCGCGCGGTTTGCCAATCGACAACAAAAGACACTCGCGTCACTCGCCGAAACTCGCAAGCATCGCTTCGCCACGGATTGGTCGACGGTTGAAATCGACACGCCGTCGTTCTTGGGCACTCGCACGATCGCGGATCAATCGCTGGCGGAATTGCGAGACTATATCGATTGGTCGCCATTCTTCATGACGTGGGAGCTTCGCGGCAAATACCCCCGAATTCTCGATGACGAAGTGGTTGGCGAGCAGGCGCGGATTCTCTTCCGAGACGCCAACAAACTGCTCGACGATATTTCAGCTGCGAAGTCACTGAGCGCGAAAGGCGTCTACGGTTTCTGGCCCGCGAATTCGGACGGGGACGATGTGATCGTCTTCACGGACGAATCGCGAAACGACGAACTGATGCGATTCCCGATGCTGCGACAACAATGGCAGCGTCAGGGCCAAGCGGAATTCCGCAGTCTGGCGGATTATGTAGCCCCCATCGATTCCGGCCGCGCCGACTACGTGGGAGCGTTCGCGGTGACGACCGGCATCGGCTGCGACGAGTTGGCCGCCCGGTTTGAAGCACGGCACGACGACTACAACTCGATCATGGCCAAGGCACTCGCCGATCGATATGCCGAGGCCTTCGCGGAAATGCTGCACCAGCGAGCGCGCAACGAGTGGGTCTTCGGAGCTGACGAATCGTTGTCGAAAGACGATCTGATTGCGGAAAAGTATCGCGGTATCCGACCGGCCTACGGCTATCCCGCCTGTCCCGATCACACCGAAAAGAGCAAGCTTTTCAAGCTGCTCGATGCGGAGCGGCAGACGGGCATTTCGCTGACCGAGTCATACGCGATGTGGCCCGCCGCCAGCGTGAGCGGGCTCTATTTCGGCCACCCAAACGCGCGGTACTTCGCGATCGACTTGATCACAAAGGAGCAAGTCGAGGACTACGCCAAGCGAAAAGGCATGCTGGTTTGCGACGTGGAACGTTGGCTCGGCCCGAACTTGAGTTACGACGCATGAGGGGAAGGGGTCGGGTGGTTCAAAGTTCAATGCTCGCGGCTCAGGGCGTTAGAACAAAGGACGACTTT
>JAQBZS010001114.1 GCA_027622115.1 Planctomycetota bacterium
CGTTTGCTCGTAGCCCGCCAGTCGTTGCTCCCGCCGGCACAAGGCCGACGGAGAGCCTGATATCTTGTCGTCGTCTTGTAGCTTGTCAGTCGTCATCCCGCCGGAGCAGGTCCGGCGGAGATGCAGAATGCCAGTGAAACCTGCGCAAGGGCAAAGCCCTGTCAACACCGAATTTTCAACACCCTATCTCAGGGGTGGCGGAGAAAGTAATTGTCCAACTGTCCGTAGCCACCGTCGCCAGACGGTGGGCGTTTCATGCTCCCACGCTCTCGCGAGCGTGGCTACAAATGCCCCGCCCCTCAGCCAGGGAAACCATCGTGGAAGCATTGCTCATCATCGGACTCATGCTCGGGCTGCTGATGCTCGGCTTTCCGATGAAGGTGCCTCTACTGGTCGCGGCACTCAGCGTTCTCGTCGTGTTTCACCCGGATGTCACGCCCGCTGTGCTGATTCAGCAGATGATCGGCGGTGTCAAACCAGCCGCGTTGATCGCCGTGCCAATGTTCATTCTGGCCGCGGACATCATGATGCGCGGCCAATCGGCCAATCGTCTGCTTGACCTGGTGATGGCGTTCGTCGGTCATGTGCGAGGCGGCCTGCCGATTGCCAGCGCGGTGAGCTGCACACTGTTCGGAGCAATGTCTGGTTCCACGCAGGCCACGGTCGTCGCGATCGGAGGTCCCCTGCGTCCACTGCTTCTGAAAGCCGGTTACACCGACGCATTCACGATCGCACTGATTATCAACGCGAGTGACATCGCCCTGCTGATCCCACCGAGCATCGGCATGATCGTTTACGGAGTCGTCTCCGGCACGTCGATCGGCGAACTGTTTCTCGCCGGTGTCGGACCAGGGCTGCTGATTCTGGCGATGTTCTGCGTTTACTGCCGCGTCGTTTCCATTCGACAGAACATTCCACTGCAGAAGAAAGCCGATTCAACCGCACGGCGCAACGCGCTGCGTGCCGCGATTCTGCCACTGGGTTTTCCGGTCATCATTATTGGCGGTATCTACTCCGGCCAATTCAGTCCGACCGAAACTGCCGCTGTATCGGTGCTGTACGCGGCAATTCTGGAAATCGGCATCTTCCGCAAATTGTCGATCCGCAATCTGCCAGAGATCGCATTGTCAACCGGCGTCGTCACAGCCGTTGTGTTCATTTTGGTCGGATCCGGTGCTGCGTTCAGTTGGGTGATTTCGTTTGCAGAGATTCCCAACGTGCTGATCAACGACTGGCTCGGACTGTCGGCGGAGTCCGGTTACTGGACCATTATGCTGACCATCGCCGGTGCCTATTTCATCGGCTGCATGTTTGTGGACCCGATCGTCGTGATCCTGATTCTGACGCCGATTTTCCACCCCGTCGCGACTGCCGCCGGCATCGATCCCGTACTGGTCGGAATCGTGGTGACATTGCAGGCGGCGATCGGTTCCGCCACGCCCCCGTTCGGCTGCGACATTTTCACCGCCGTTGCCATCTTCCGTCGCCCGTACCTGGACGTCATCCGTGGCACGCCGCCGTTTATCGCCATGCTGCTGCTGGCGGCCTTGCTGCTCATCGCCTTCCCGCCGATCGCCCTGTTCCTGCGCGACCTCGCGTTTTGAATCAGCGAGGACCACTCATGAATCCTTTGAAGACCCGTTTGCCTATGAGCATCTTTCGAGTGCTGCTGATCCTGCTGCCGACCGCCTGTCTCACATCGTGTACTCAACGCAGTCCCGACGAACAACAAGCGAGTGAACACTGGCGGTTTGCGATCGAAGAAACCGCCGGCAGCGTGCAGGACGCGTACGCTCAAAAGTTCAAAGAGTTGATCGAAGAACGCTCCAACGGTGAGATCAAAGTCACCGTCTATCCTTACGGCGCGCTGGGCACGTCCGATCAGATCACCGAACTGGTCGACATGGGAGCCGTCCAGTTCGCGATGGCTTCACCGGGACACCTCGGCAAGCTGATTCCGGAAGTCCAAGTGTTCCTGCTGCACTTCGTCTTTTCAGACGACGAACGGGTCAACAGCGAGGTGCTGAACAACGACCCCGAACTGCGGGCCGCCCTGGAAAAACTCTATGCGGCCAAACGCATGCAGCTGCTATCGGTCTACTCGGAAGGCTGGCAGGTCTGGACCACAAAGAAGCCGATCCGCCACCCGGACGATTTCAAAGGCGTCAAGTTCCGTGTCATGACCTCGCCCCTGCTGCTGGCCGCCTACAACACCTACGGGGCAAGCGCGACACCGCTGCCGTATTCCGAAGTCTACAGTGCCCTGCAGCTCAACATGATCGACGGTCAGGAGAATCCGGTCTTCGCGATCGAGGAAATGAGTTTCTACGAAGTCACGGACTGGATGATCTTTCCGAAACACGCACCTTTCATCACGACATCGGTCACGAACCTCGACTTCTTCAACGCACTGCCGCCGGCACGTCAGGAGCTGGTGCGCGACGTCGTGGCCGAACTCAACGACTACATCCTCGCGGTGGAACAGAACTACAACCGCGAGCGTCTCGACCGCATCCGCGAGCGAAAGCCCGACCTGCAGATCATCGAAGAACTCACGCCCGAGCAACGAGCCGCCTTCCGCAAAGCCAGCCAGCCGGTGGTTGGCCGATTCATCGATTTCGCGGGCCACTCGGGTCGAACATTACACCAGAAGTTGGTGAACGCAGTCCGCGCTGCCGAACACAGGCGAGACCACCATGCTCTCGATGCAGTTGCGGAGTAATGTGTCTTCGCCCGCATCCCCACGTAGGATCGCCCTAGCGTGTTGAAAATCTCGGGTTGACACGGAAAACAGTTCAAGCAGGTTTTGAACTCGGAGAGGGG
>JAQBZS010001115.1 GCA_027622115.1 Planctomycetota bacterium
TTTCGCTTCGTCCGCCAGCACCGTGTTGGACGTGCCGTCGGTGAATGTGCGGATTCGATTTCCTTCGTTGGTGTTTCCAAACGCGGTGTGTTCACCGACCAGTGCGTAATACGACGAATTGGTACTGTCCGGCTGCTCGGAATTCGGGCTACGAAAGACATTCGGCATCGCGGCCAGCACTTTCTTGTTGTTGTCGCTGTCCCACGGTTCGTCGAAGTTGTACTGAGCGTGCAGCCGCTTTTCATCGAGAAACGGCAGCAGTGCGACTCGCCAGGAATGCTTTGTTTTGCCGTCTGGACCAAGCAGCACCGCTGGCGGGAAACGTTTATTGATGTCGTGATAATTGTGCATCGCCAGTCCAATCATCTTGAGATTGTTCATTCCCTGTGTTCGCCGCGCGGCCTCACGAGCGGACTGCACCGCCGGCAGCAAAAGACCGAGCAACACCGGCACTGAACCCATCTCCGTGGCCACCGCGACCGTGACTTGGTTTCCCTTGCGGACAATCTTCACGTCTTCCAAAAGCGTCTCTCCAAATGCGATCGCGGTCGCGACCGCTGGCCGAACCCCTTGGGGAATGTCGTTCTGATTCTCCTTGGCGCCGGCCATCAAGTTTTTGGCCAACGGTATCAATGCTTTCGCCGTGTTGTGGACTCGTTCCGCTCCATCCTCGGTTTCACACCAAGCACTCGCTTGCAGGCCCGCTGGATCGCCGAAACGGACACTTGCGATCGCGAGTTTTGAGTCTTTCCAAAGCGGCCGAATCGTTGCGGTTATGGGATTGATGCCTCCACCGCCAATTTCGCGTTCCAGCATCGGTCGGAGTTCATCCATGTCGAGGAGGTAGACGCCATGTGCATCGGCGAATTGTGCGAATTGCTCGGCCCAGTCCAATTTGGCGGCTCCGGACCGAGTCGCATCCAGCAGCGATTTCACTTGCGACACGGCACCGTAGATCAGCGTGCGCGGGGCCGGTGAAACATAGGCCTGGTTTCTCAAGCGGCGTCCACCGACATATAGCGTCGCGCCCGCATACTTCTCTTCAGTCGTCTCTCCAGCATCCATCGCAATGTACTTTGTGAAATCCACATCGCGATTCGTGGTCAGAATGAACGTCGGTTGCTGTCGAACGATGGAAGCCACCTGGCCCGCATTCTTTGGCCCATCCTTCGATTTCGCGAGGAAGCCAACCATCAGCAGTTGTTCGATGTCGGCCACACCGATACCGGTTTCGGCTTGATTGATCGACTGGTCAATGAACGGAATGAACGGCGAGAACATGCTGGACTTGACGGCATCCGCCGGACGCATCCCGATCAACATCTTCGTGGTCTCGGGCACGTAACGCAGATCGAATCGGCTCTTCGACGGAACGCGTTTCGTAGGTGGCTGTTGCGGCTTTGCCGGCGCAAGCGGTCGATCATTTGGAGTCGCCGGTTCTTGCGCTGCGACCTCTTCGGACGTGGGTTGTCGGAAGCTGGAAACCAGCAGCCCGACCGCAAGTACCGCACACACGACGATCGATCGCCGCCAGAACGAGCGATCCACACGTTGTGACTTTGCGTCGCGTAACATCTCGATTCTCCTTGCCATGGTTCCGGATGAGGGTAAAAACGCGCGGGCCGGCCACGCCAAACGTGGCGCGGATTGCCGCAGTGCCAGTTCCGCCAGGGATCTCAAATAGTCCCGAGAACTGCCGATGACTTGGGCGGCCGTCGCGTCGGCTGCCAGCTCTTGCTCCAGCCGCAGTCGTCGAGCCAACCAATGCATCAGCGGGTGGTAGAAGTTGAACAGCAGACCAAGTTGGGCACAGACCCAACGGAAGAAGTCGTGATGCGCAATGTGCGCGATCTCGTGTGCCAGAACGGCGCGCTGCTCGCCGGGTTTCCAAGCACGCCACGTCGCGGGAAGCAACACCAACGGTCGACGCCAGCCGATCGTGGCGGCCGAAGTAATGCCCTCGAACTCGCGGAGACCGATTTCGCGACGCACGCCTAATGCCGCGACGAACTCGTCTCGTGTGCGTCCGAGTTCCGCGTCGTTGATCGGCGTGCCCATCGACTGCATTCGATGAACGGCCGTCAGACCCACGAGCAACCGCAACAAAGTCCCAGCCACGCCGACCAGAAACACAATTGCCAACCAGCCCTCCCAGCGCAGGCCCGTGTCGGATATTCCGTTCTCGACCGGTGCCGTGCGATGGGATTCCCAGGTCTGCCACGCTGTCGCGAAGGTGCCGGGGTCGATGCCGCTGAAGCCCCACTCCGTCAGGCTCGTCTCTGCGTCGGTAGCCAGTAACGGATTCTCTGTAATCGCTGGTTTCGCAAGTGGCACGGACTCGCGTGCGGTTGCGGATTCCGGATCGGCTGCGACGACGTGGTCTGTGAAGACCATCCAGTCGGGCCACGGACTCACGGCGACGATCGGCAAGACCGCCGCCAGCAGCAATCCGCTCAACGTCGCAGCGGCACCCACTTGCGGTCGGCGTCGACCGGCCACGAAATAAACGGCAACCGTGAATAGGCTCAGCACGGTGATCTGCATCGACACCCACAGTAGCGAGATTCCCAATTCGTTCATTGATCTTGCTCCCGCAAAAAGTCTTCGAGCAATTCACGGTCGCCATCGCTGAGCTGCTCCTGTTGTCCAAACAGGCTGATCAGCAGCTTCTCCTTGGATCCGCGAAAGACGCGTTTGACCAAATCGTCCACCAGATTCACGGAGACTTCGTCAAAGCTCCGCACGGATTCATAGAGGAATGGCCGATCCTGATTTGTCTGACGAAGAAAGCGTTTTTCGGTGAGAATGCGGATCAGCGTGG
>JAQBZS010001116.1 GCA_027622115.1 Planctomycetota bacterium
CGGCGTGGCGGCCGCGCTGACGTTGACGCCGAAGAATGTGCTGCTGGTGCCCAGGTTGCCGTCGTCCGCGACGAGGCGGATGCGGCTCAAGTTGAGGTCGCTCGTGCCCGGCGTGCCGCTGAACGTGTTGGTGTTCGCGTCGAAGCTCAGCCACGCGGGCAGCGGGTCGCCGCTGTCGACGTACGCGGCCAACGCCAGCGTGTCGTTCACGTTCGGATCGAAGAACGTGTTGTCCGGCACGGCCCAGTTCAACGGCTTGCCGGCGCTCAAAGCCACATCCGCCAGCGGGTTGATCACGTACGGCGAGACGTTGCCGTTCGGCGTCATGGCGGACGAACTCGTCGTGATCGGTCCGCTGCCGAGTTGTTTCGGCGTGATGCGGGGAATCGCGGCGCCCGTTGTGCCGTCCATGGCTCGACGACCGACGCCCGTACTGCCGTCGCTGGGACCGACCAGCACATCGTCAATCCCGTCTCCGTTGATGTCCGCCGCCGTGACGTTCACGCCGCCACTGAAGTCCGAGTCATAGGCAAAGAAGTCTTGCAGAATGCTCAGGTCCTGGCCCGAATACACGCGCACGTGCGGACCACCACCGGGTCCGGCTCCCATGACGATGTCCGCGTATTGATCGCCGTTGAAGTCGCCGGCACTTACGAACACTCCGCCGCCAAACGCCGGGTCGTAAGCGAAGAAGTCGTGCACCACGGCCCCGTTGACTCCATCGAAGACCTTGACGTTCGGACCGCCGCCTTCGCCGGGCCCGGTGATGATGTCCGGGATCCCATCGCCCGTGACATCGCCCGCCGCTACGTGGACTCCACCCAAAAACGTGCTGGTGTAGACGAGTTGATCGAACAGCAGGTTTTCGGGATTGGTGCCGTCGAAGACTTTGACGTGCGGTCCGCCGCCCGGGCCGGGTCCGGTGAGGATGTCGGCCACGCCGTCGCGGTTGAAGTCGGCGACCGCCACGTTGACGCCGCCCTTGAAGTCGATGTCATAGGCCATGAACTCGAGGAACAACGCGCCGGACGAATCGTAAACCTGCACGTGAGGACCACCGCCCGCTTTTGCCGCGGCGATGATTTCGGCCCGGCCGTCAAAGTTGAAGTCGCCAGTCGTCACGTTGGATCCGCCTTCGAAGTTCGAAGCGAACGGCGTGATCGTGGTGGTGTCGCCCGTGTCTGGATCGGTGATCGTGATGGCGTTCGGCGACCCGCCGGTATCCGTTGCCGTGCCCGAGGTGGTAATCAGTTGCTGTTCGAAGTCATCGTTGATGGCGGTCGCCACGCCGCCGAGCGTCGCCCCTTCGCCAGCGAAGAACACGCTGACATCGCTGATGTTGCTGAAGCGGAGAATGAAGCTTTCCGTGTCCTCGATCTTGCGGTCGCCGTTTACATCCACGATCACGGTGGCTGACGTTTCACCGGCAAGAAACATGCGCGTGCCGGACGCGGCGGCATAGTCGTCGCCCGCCGTGGCATCCACATCTTCCGTGGCGTAATCCACGCTGAAATCCCGGGTCACGGTGCCGTCGAACGTGACGTTGAACACAAACGGGCTGATGCCGAGATCGCCTTCCTGCACAACGACGTCATTCACGAACATAGTCAATCGGTCATCGTTCACGATCGTGCCTCGCCCCTGGCTGTCGGCAAACGTAATCCCGCTCCCCGTACCGACCGGCAATTCGCGCCCGCTGGCCGAAATGTTCGACAGGTGCACGTCGAACAACTCATCAAACTCCAGCGAGACGTCGCCGTTGACGTCTATGGTAATCGTCCGAGTCTGATTGACGCCGCCGTCGGCGCTGAACGAAATCGAACCCGCTTGGCTGTCAAAATCATCACCGCCGAACGTGCCCGAGTTCGCACCGGTTTCGTCTTCGGCCTCGTTGGCAATCGTGGCCGTGGCGAAGTCCACATTCACGGCCGCGTCCACTTCCGAGTCCAACGTCACCGTAAACGTGAACGCCGTCATCCCACTGTCGCCTTCATCGAGCGACACGTCGTCAATGCTGAGCGTCGCGCTGTCGTCGTTGGTGATCGTGGCGGTTTCGGGGGACGTGTCGATGGTGATATCGCCGGAGTCGATGCCTGTTTGCAGGTTGTCCAACGCGGACGCTAATGCC
Organism: Planctomycetota bacterium; assembly: GCA_027622115.1. Taxonomy (GTDB): domain Bacteria; phylum Planctomycetota; class Planctomycetia; order Planctomycetales; family Planctomycetaceae; genus JAQBZS01. The sequence goes on from JAQBZS010001116.1 coordinate 2,129, forward strand.
ACGTCAAACAGTTCATCCAGCTCCACTTTGGCGTCAGTGTGGACGGTGACGTCGATGTGATGTTGTTCGTTCGCGGACCCAGCGAAAGTGAGCGTGGCATCGTTGTCCGTGTAATCGCCGTCGGCCACGGAGGCGTTGCCGCCGGTCGCCGTGCCATCGTTGGTCGAGTAGTCGATGTCGAACCCGCCTTCGACGGGCGCGTCGAGCGTCGCGCGAAACGTAAACGTGACGTCGCCGCTATCGCCTTCAAGCTGTGTCCCGTTATTGACATCGAGCAACAAATTGGCGGTGTCGTCATTGAAGATCGTGCCGGCGGCGATCGCTCCAGTCACGATCGCGGCATCTTGCACGGGAGTCGTTCCGGTGACATCGCCCAGCGTGATCGTGAATGTTTCGTCCGCTTCCACGATCACATCACCCACGATGGTAAGCGTAATGGTGTGCAATTCATTCGGATCGCCCGAGAAGTTGAGCGGGCTGGATGTCACGAGCGACACATCGCTGGATTCCGCCGTTCCCAGTCCGAGCGAAAAGGCCACATCAAAACCGCCTTGCACGGCCGCATCGGCTTGAACGTTCACGTCAAATGTCTGATTGGAGTTGGTTTCCGATTCACCGATATTCGTGACCGTCAACGTGGCGGTATCATTGTTTTCGATCGTGATCGAGTGCGTCGTGTCGCCTTCCG
>JAQBZS010001117.1 GCA_027622115.1 Planctomycetota bacterium
GGCATATCGGCGGGGTGGCACTGGTGATCAGAACTGGCAGGGTGTGCCACTGGCTCTGCCAGTGCATCCAGCAATGCTCCACCTCATCGTCGACAGTCTCGACGCCCGTCCCTCTTGTCAGCCTGCGAAAGCACTGCCAGTGGCACACATTATCACCAACGATTGCCAGTGCCACCCCGCCGACGTCATCCAGAACGCCTCGTGTCCGGCAGTCTTCCACACGAGCCTTCACCGACGTGTGGGCCGATGTCTCCGGAGTCTCCGCCATCCCCGCGGCCAGCGGATTCAGGTCCACAGACGCCAGAGTGGTCAACAACGAGTGACCGGCGGTATAACGCTGAGCGATTTTTTGCAGCGATTAGGATCCATTCATGACGAGCACGATTGATTACCCGCGTGATCCGAGCCAAGAAGTTGTCATTCCGGTGGAATCGCTCCGGGAGACCGTGACCAAGCTATTGGTCAAGAAGGGCATGTTCGCCGCTGAAGCGAAGATGGGTGCGTCGCGATTGATCGAGGCCGATCTGCGCGGCATCTATTCGCACGGCAGCCGAGCGGTTGGCCGTTACATCGAAGCGATGGATTTGGGGCAAATCGACCCGCGAGCCCAAATGATCGTCGAACGCGAGACGGCGGCCATCGCGGTGATGGACGGCGGCATGGGGCTCGGACAAGTCGCCGCGACGAAAGGCATGCAGTTGGCGATTGCCAAGGCCAAGGAAGTCGGCACGGGGACGGTGGTCGTCAAACACAGCCAGCATTACGGAGCCGCGTCCGTTTACGCCTTGATGGCCATTGAAGCGGGGATGATCGGCTACACGACCACGAGCACCGGTCCGGCAACCGTGGCTGCCTTGGGCAGTCGCAAACCGGCCGTGGCCAACCACTGTTTTGCATGGGGCGTGCCGGTTCAGGAGGGAGCACCGTTTGTCCTGGATGCGGCCTGCGCGGCGTCGTCATGGGGCAAAGTCGAAGCTTTGGGCATGTACGGTTTGCCGATTCCCGACGGTTGGGCGTTGGACGAAGCCGGCGAACCCACGACCACAGCCAAGGCCGCGAAGACTCTGCTGCCGTTCGCCGGAGCGCGCGGCTATGGACTGGGCTTTGTGTCGTCGATTCTCGCGGGCCCATTGGCCGGCGGTAAGTCGCCGATGCACAAGAATCGCGCGGTGGAACTTGAGGGGTCGGAACACTTCTTCTACGCCATCGATATTCAGCAGTTCGCGAACATGGACAAGTTCCACACCGAAGTCGCCGACACGATGGCTGCCATCCGGGCACTCGAACCTGCGGACGGATTCGACCGAGTGAGTTTACCGGGCGAATTGGAATGGGAGCGCAGCCGGCGATCTTTGGAATCCGGTATTTCGCTGCACAAGGACCACGTGACTTCGTTGGAGGCATTGGCGACACGTCTCAACGTCGAGATCGCGTGGAAGTGATCGGCGATCGCCGATTCTAATTGCTCAATCGTCGCTCTCAGCGGTGAACCACGTCCCCCGATCAACACGAACGGCGATCGTCAAGCGATCGTTCCGTCAACCGGGCTTGAGGCCGTGGCGTAGAGCTTCTTGGGGATGCGACCGGCGAGATATGCGTCTCGTCCGGCGAGGCAGGCGTTTTTCATGGCCACGGCCATTCGCAACGCATCGCGAGCCCCGGCGATTCCCGTGTTCAACAGTACGCCGTCGCATCCGAGTTCCATGGCGAAGGCGACGTCGCTGGCCGTGCCGACTCCCGCATCAATGATCACGGGATAGTCCGCGTCTCCGTCCTTGAGGTACTCCAGACAAATGCGAATGTTGTTCGGGTTGAGCACCCCTTGGCCGCTGCCGATCGGACTTCCCGCGGGCATGACCGACGTCGCCCCCGCGTCTTTTAAACGGCGGGCCGTCATTGGATCGTCGGTGGTGTAGCACAGCACCTGAAAGCCTTCGCCGACCAATTGCTCGGTGGCTTGCAACGTTGCGATGGGATCCGGCAACAGCGTTTTCGTGTCCCCGAGCACCTCTAGCTTGACCCAGTCCGCACCGGGGTTATCGAGACCTTCCAAAATCTCGCGACCAAGCCTCGCGACTCGCACTGCGTCCTCGGCCGTGAAGCACCCGGCCGTGTTGGGGAGAATCGTGTAGCGGTCGAGATCGATGAAATCGAGGATGTTGCGACCGTCCGCATCGATCAGTCGTTCGCGACGCACGGCGACCGTGATGACTTCGGCGCGGCTGGCTTCCAGGCAATCCTTCATCAGGCTGTAGGTGGCGTATTTGCCGGTGCCCACGATGAGTCGCGATTTCAATTCGTGGCTGCCCAATACCAGCGGAACGTCGGACAAGGGGTCAGCAGTAACGGTTTCGATCGACATCATCGTTCTCGCGGGTTGAATTGCGTCGGTCAGCCACCGCCGACCAAAGTCACAATCTCAAGCTCGTCGCCGGACTCCAGCACGACAGCGGCGTGCGTGGAACGCGGAACCAATTCCCGATTCCGCTCGACGGCGACATACTTCGGCTTCATTTCCAATTCGTGCAGCAGTCCGGCCACTGTGGTTCCGGGCTCGGCCTCGCGAGCTTCACCGTTAACGGTAATCAGCAACACGCGGTCTCCAATTACCAAAAAACCAGGCTCCGGATCAGGGCTGGGAGTCTAGGTCTGGCTCCGTACTCCGTCAACGAATTGATGTTTGGCGATTTGCGATTGATGTTGAGCGGAATTCCGGTTTTCGAACGGAATCCGGTTTCGCGAGCTGGTGGAGTCGGTGAACTGCCACGCGCGGAGCCTGGTGCTGCTGCCCGGCGAAGCCGCGTGGCAGGGCGTG
>JAQBZS010001118.1 GCA_027622115.1 Planctomycetota bacterium
GTCCTACGCCCGCCTTAATCCTTCGGAGCGTGATGTCGCTTTCGCCATTCGGACAGCGAATTTTGGATTTCAACGATAACGACGCTTTCTGTTTCAACTTCCAGCCGTTGTGCGAGTGCCGTTTGCGAAGCCGGGTTGCTGATCCGACCCAACGCCCAAGCCGCCGCTCCACGGATCAGTGGCTCGGCGTCGTTGAGACTTGCCCCCAGCACGCCGATGAATTGATCGTCGCGCGTATTGCCCAACACGATCGCCGCGTTTCGCAAGACCGCTGCACGACCTGTCCGCTCCAACGGCGTTCCGGAGAATCGTGATTGGAAATCGACGGCGTCGAGGGTCAAGAGTTCGGCCGCGTTGATGGGATTGGCGTCCGGTGCCGGTGCAAATTCACTGATCACGGAACTCGGAGCCTTCGTGTTCCACGGACACACGTCCTGACAGACATCACAGCCGAAAATCCAATCCTGCATCGGCTCGCGCAGTTCGACGGGGATCGGCTGGTCGCGAAGTTCGATCGTCAAATAGGAAATGCAGCGGCGAGCATCCAAGACGTAGGGCGCCGCGAAGGCATCCGTTGGGCAGGCGTCGAGACAGCGAGTGCATATGCCGCAATGCGACGCCGAGTGCGGCTCGTCGTAATCCAATTCCAAGTCGGTCAGCAGGGCGGCGAGAAACAGCCAACTGCCTTTTCGCTTGTTGATCAACAACGTGTTCTTGCCGAACCAACCCAAGCCCGACATGCGTGCAAAGTCGCGTTCGAGCAATGGAGCCGTATCCACGATGCCTCGCGTGCGGCAGCCCGGCGATTTGCCATGCAGGTGCTCGGCCAATTTCTTGAGCATCCGCCGCAACACGTCGTGGTAGTCCTCGCCGCCCCACGCATATCTTGAGATTTGCCCGTGTTGCTCCGGCTTCGATTCCGGTTCCACGGTGCGATAGTTCAAGCCCAGCGTCACGACACTTCGCACGGATTCGAGCACGTGACGGGGATGGTGATACGCAGCTTCGCGACGCTCCATGTAATGCATTTCGCCCGCGAATCCGGACCGCAACCAATCCACGAATTGGTTGATGCCGGTTGGCGTGACGGCCGGCGCGATGCCCACCAAGTCGAATCCGATGTGTTCGGCCTGAGCCTTGATCGAGTCGCTGAGCTGCCGGCGGCCGGCAATCACGAATGATCCTGCAAAGCCATCCACTGGATTTCGCCCATTTCAGCGATCAATTTGTCCGGCCAGACATCCAGCCGCGAATAGCGGGGATGTTCGGAATCTTTGTACGGATCGTTGCGCTTGGTGTTGTAGCAACAGATGAACGCCCATCGCGGCAGGTCGCTCGTATTTCGGTCCGAGCGGTGCAGCAGGTTGCAGTGAAAAAACACCGCCGATCCGGGTTCGAGTTCCAGGTAGACGGTTTCCATGCGTTGCACCGCCACTGCCACGCGATCGGGATCGGCTCCGGTTTGTTCGCCGATGCGTTTGTGATCGACACGGCCCATGTGGTGTGAACCACGGATGACTTGTAGGCAGCCGTTTTCGCGGGTGGCTCGATCGACAGCGATCATGCAACTGGCCAACTCCGGCAACAGACAACCGTTGTTGTACCAGTAGCCGTAATCCTGATGCCAAGTCCACGCCCCACCGACATGCGGCTCCTTGAGGATCATTTTGTGGTGGTAGTGGTAGACCTCGTCGTGCAGCAGTTGCTCCATCCGCCGGACGACGCGCCGGCTGCGAACGATCGCCGAATAGATCGAAGGCGACAACACGTTGCGGACGAGCAAATCGACCGAACCGCCTTCGCCATCGGCCCGAGACATCCGCTCCTGGTCTAGATTGTCGCCGTGAGAAACTTTGGCGAGCAGTTCGGTTTCGCGTGGGTTCAGGAGATTCTCTACGACGACGAATCCGTCAGCTTCGTAAGCAGCGAGTTCAGATTCGCTGAACGGTTTCTCGGGCATGATGCTGACACTCTTGAAGAGCGGCTAGAAGCTAAGTTAAGTTCGAGTCGCTTTGATCGGATCATCCCCATTCACGACAGCATTCCTCATCCACGTGACACGAATTCGTTTGGACAAAACGCCCCGATTCACCCGACGACCGAAGTTGACGCGCAATCCGAATCAACTGCAACCATGAGTTAACACGAACTGCGCTCGTCCCGCCCGATCCGCCACTTACAGCCCGGCGATTTTGGCGATCAGATCGGCTGTGCGATTCGAATACCCGTATTCGTTGTCGTACCAACCCAACACTTTGACGAGCCGCGTTCCCAACGACGTGGTCCAGCTTCCGTCAAAAATGCAACTGTGCGTGTTGCCGATGATGTCGCTCGAAACAATCGGGTCTTCCGTGTATTCCATGATACCCTTCAACGGCCCAGCCGCGGCGGCCTTCATGGCGTTGTTGATGTCCGCAGTCGTTACATCCTTGCCAAGTATGCAAACCAGATCCGTCACGCTGCCGGTTGCGACGGGGACACGCAATGCAATGCCCGTCAGCTTGCCGTCGACTTCCGGAATCACCTGACCGACCGCTTTCGCCGCACCCGTCGATGTGGGAATGATGTTGATCGCGGCGGCTCGCGCGCGTCGCGGATCGCTGTGAATCTGGTCCGAAACTTTTTGGTCGTTGGTGTAGGCGTGGCACGTCGTCATGAGACCTTCCACCAGTCCGAATGTATCGTTCAGCACTTTCACCATGGGAGCCAAGCAGTTGGTGGTGCAACTGGCGTTCGAAATGCAGAGGTGCTCGGCCGAGAGTTGATCGTCATTGACACCCATGACGCAGGTGAGATCCGGCGCGTCTTTCGCGGG
>JAQBZS010001119.1 GCA_027622115.1 Planctomycetota bacterium
TCGGTGACTCGGCGGATGTAACGCCGACCGTAGGGGAAATCTCGCAAATCTTCGGGCGCTTCGCGGGACGATGGGGATACATCCGGCGGCAGTGCTCGTGGCTCGCTTTGCTCCAACTGTGCGGTGGGATTCATGGCAACCTCAATTGAGAACGGACTCGATACCGCCGAATTCGCCGGCCGACATTGATCTTATCGCGGTTGAGCGCCGCAACCAATTTCGCATTCCCAGACGTCGACTCGGCGACATGGGTCAAAGATCGGAGAAGGGAGACTGCCGAGCGATCTGCCCGTGGATTGACGGCAGTAGACTGCGGGAATATACCGCTCGCGTCCGGCAGACAGGCGGATCCGACGGATTACCAGCCGCTGCACCATCCAAATCTACGAGTCCCCAGGCATGGCACGTCTCAGTCAATTGGACCTCGTCGAGGTCAACCAGACGTTTGAAGATCGAACTCCCGAAGAACTGCTGCGCTGGGCCAGTTCCATGTTCGGCAATCGTCTGGCGGGGTTGTCGTCCATGCAGCGGGCCGGCAACGTAATCTGTCACATGATCTCGAAGTCTTCGTTGAAGATCCCCATTTTCTTCGTCGACACCGGCGTCCTGTTTCAAGAAACGCTCGATGATCGCGGAATACGGGCTCGACATCCAGACGTTGGTGCCGGAACTCACCATGCAAGAACAAACCAAGAAGCATGGCGTGCTCTATCTGACTCCCGAAGGTCAGAAGGAATGTTGCCAGATGCGCAAGTCGGACCCGCTGCTGAAGAAAAAGGGCCAGGTTCAGGCTCTGATCGGCAGCCTGCGTCGAGCCGATGGCGGTCGCCGAGCCCAATGTCCCATCCTATCGGTGGACGTGGACATGAACGTGCTACGCATCAATCCGCTGGTCAGTTTTACGGACGAGCAAATGAACGACTACATCTCGTCCAACGACGTGATCCTGAATCCTTTGCACGCGCAAGGCTTCGCCACGATTGGCTGCAACCGCTGCACAACACCCGTGTTGCCGCAGGAGCCGAAACGAGCCGGTCGCTGGCGACATCTGGGTCAATGGGCCATGTATTGCGGCATCAACCCGTCCGACCTCGATCCAACTCTTTCGCCCGCGATTGATTTGCCCGAACAGCTTGTCGACCGGATTCTCGGCCGCGAAACGGACTTCATGATCTGAACGGTGACCGTCCCTCATGCGAGGTCCACTCATGCCGCAACGGCTCGCCAACACCGCCCAAGGCCGCGTGGATCGTGGCGTCGTCGTGATCCTGGTCGCATGCACGTTGATCAGCATCACGACGATTTCAGTCTTTCCACGGATTCCGCCGAAGGGGGCTTTGCCGGCATCCAATCACTTCCGCAATTTGGGGATCGCGCTGCGTGCGTATGCCGCACGGCATGACGGTCTGCCACGGGATCAAACTGCGGCTCCGTTTCGCCTTCAAATCCAGACAAACGGTGACAACCCCGCTCGCGTCCACGTGCAGGCGATTGCGGCTTCGGCGGACGTGTGGACTCGATTGTCGGGCGATGCGAGCGTGTCGTTCGAAGACGTGCTCTCGTTTCACGTGTTCCGAGCGAGTGCCGTTGCCGCAACCGACAACGACGAATTGCCGCCAATGCTCGGAAACTACGAGTTTGCGGATCAAACGCTGACTTTCTCGCCCACGTTCGAATTGACGCCCGGTTCGCAGTACATCGCGCGGTTGCAGTTGAAACCGCTGGCCAAATTCACCGACGTCAAACTCGCGGACGGGCAAGCAACACTGACCGAGATTCACACGGCGGCAACCCCCAGCGATGCCGTTGCCCCGTCCGTGGTGGGCTGGTATCCCAGTGGGCGAAAACTCCCCGCCAATCATCTCAAGTTTTATGTCGTGTTTTCGGAACCCATGGAGCGAGGCGACATCTTCAGACATTTGTCGCTCTGGGACACGACAACCGCGACGCTCGTACCGCGACCGTTTCGACACACGGAACTCTGGTCCGAAGACGGTCGCACGCTGACCCTGTGGTTTCATCCCGGCCGACAGAAAACCGGCGTGAATCTCAACGTCGAGATCGGTCCGATTCTCGACACAGGCTGCGAGTACGAATTGCGAATCAGCCAAGCGTGGCGATCCGCCGTCGGCATTCCCTTCGCCCGCCAAGACACCAAGTCATTCGCCGCAGTAGCCGCGGACCACGTGCAGCCCGACATACAACTTTGGACGGTGACTTCACCGTCCGCCGGGTCGATCGAACCACTCATGGTTCAGTTTGGCGAATCGCTCGACTGGGCGTTGGCGAACCGCGTCATCCAAATCCAAACGTCCGACGACCGACCGCTTCCAGGTCGGTTGGTCGTGCTCGACCAGGAAGTTGGTTTCGAGTTCCTGCCGGAAGTCGAGTGGCGGTCCGGAGAGTATCGCCTGTCGGTTCACCCAGACCTGGAAGACCTCGCTGGAAACAGCGTGGGGCGACCATTCGAGGTCGATGTCTCCCAGCCGCGCACGACGGTCGATCGCGGCGATCATCCCGTGATTCGTCGATTCAAGGTCCAATAGAAAGTATGCCGGAACAAGCTCCGCGAAGTTCCGGCACATCGTGGATGTCACTACGGTTGCCGAAGGCGAACGGGAATCGCGTTTGTGACTTCGATCATGTCCATTTGCAGGTCGCGTCGAAAACCGCGTCGCCCCTGAATCCCGACCGACTTGCCGACGAATTGATCCAGATTGATCTGATTCGACGAAAGGTAAGCCAGGATCCGTCCCTGCGGCGTCAGCAACACGTGATTCGGCGAGCCGGGTTGCGAGTTGATTGAACGCTGCAC
>JAQBZS010001120.1 GCA_027622115.1 Planctomycetota bacterium
CCGCTCAAGCACTGGCAGAGCCAGTGGCACACATTATCACCAACGATTGCCAGTGCCACCCCGCCGGAGCAACACGACCGCACCTTCACCGACCGCATGGCCGAGTACCCCATCACCATCGAATGCGCGGAGCCCCAAAGCCCAACCGTTTGGAGTCATGCCAATTCCTACTGCGCCGAGTGGGATGCAATCTCGTCGGCCGAAAACTCCACCCATCCCGTTATCCCCGTGTCCTTGTCCGGATGAACGATTTTAAGAATCCGAAGACTGAGCTGTGCGACCTCGATTCGGTCACCAACCTTCAAGCCCCATGCAGTAACCTTGCTAGTATAATTGTTGTCGCCTTTGCGGTAATCCCAGTATCCCGACACAACTAGCACCCAATGATCCTGGCGCCTCTGTATCTCCTCGACACGAAACCAGATTGGGCCTTTTGAGTCTTTTATTCCGTAAAAACTGACCATCGACTTGACCGGTACTCTCGCAGTCTTGGCAGGGCTCTTATGTTCCTTCTCCACCACTTCCGTTCGGCGAAGAGTGAGACCCTTCAACTTCTGATTCACTTCGTCGATACTCTCAACGCGATACAGGTTTCCGATGAGCGGAATGACATTGCCACGAACCAACTGCTGATACTGAACTTTATTGATCAACCTCTTGTCGGCTCGCTCCTCTTCACGAAAAAGTGTTGCGCCACCTCCAAACTCGATCGCCGGCGCATCGGCTCCCATAAGCCTGTAGAAAATCCGATGCGGGCCGAGCCGCACGTAATGGCGCGGATCACGGCTCGCAGTTAAACGAACGGTTTCATCCCCGCCAGGCTCGCCCACAACCGGGCTTGACGTGGCAATTGTCATAATTAACGCGACGAACTGCGTTCTGAAATAGCTGGATCCCACAATCTTTCCTCCCACAGAGCACCTAGTACATGATCACCATCGCACGAAGCTTCGGATTGAGGTCCTCATGGTGCTCCCGGAACACCACTACCGCACCTACACCGACCGCATGGCCGAGTACCCCATACCATCGAATACATAGCTCGGTTCAAGACCAAGAAGTAGTAACCGGAAGCATCGTCATGCACAGCATGACCTACCGCTACTCTCCCAATCACACGGGCGACCCATTTTCGTTTTCCCGACGGACTATTTGCCTGTAGTTCGCACGACACGAAATCCTACCGTCGCTTTTGCATCAAATGGTTGCAGTCTCGCTCGATGCGAGGATCTTGCATTGACGGCGGAATGAGCAAAGGAACCACCTCGCGAAACCCGCTGCCGCGCTGCAACTTCGTCAACGACCGGGTCGGAGACTTGTATCTGTGACCGCCGGTATGCAAAAGCAGCATACGAGTCACGGCACCATTCGCCCGTCGCGATGTCGTACAAGTCGATCACGGTGTCTTGAATGACCGCGACGAACTTGCCATCGCCGGAGACGACGGCCGGTTGGGACGACTCGGGGAAGCGACCCAGTTCGGCACCGCTAACCAAGTCGATCAGCATCGGAGTCAGCGGCCCGGCAAGATCCAATCGCAGCGAAACCAAGACAGCACGGTTGTCCGGCAAGAGCGACAACCCACGCACGGCACTCGCGGGCACGGCGACACGATTCAGTTCTTGACCGGTGGCAATATCCCAAACGTGGACCAATTGCGAGCTTGAAGTCACCGCGTAACGTCCGTCCTGAGACAAACACATGTGTTCGGCGGAGTGATTCACTGTCTTCAGAATCAACCGTCCCGTTTGTGATTCCCAGACCTTGGCACTGCCGTAATAGAGTGCCCCGACGACTCGCCCGTCGCGAGAAGCCGCCGCTTCGACTTGCGCGAATCGGAATTGACGCAGCCGCGATCCACTCTCCGGCGCTGCCGGTTGCGGCGTCTTGATCGCGTCACCCGTGGCCGCGTCGTCAAGTTTCGGCAACCGCCACACGCGACAGGTTCCGTCTCGGCTGGCCGTGGCGAGGAACTTGCCGTTGTTCAAGAATTCGATGGTGTAAACGTCGCTCGTGTGTCCCGTGAGCTGCGTCACTTCCTCGCCCGACTCGGCATTCCACAGTTCGATGATCGGCCCCTTGCGATCGGCGACCACCGAAGCGACGTATCGCCCGTTGGGAGAAATCGCGATCGGTCCGGACGAGCGCGCCTTGAAATCCCGCACCTCAAGCGCGGATTCGGCATGCCACAGTTGATAGTTGGACCCGATGCCTCGCGCGATCAGGCCCTCGCCATCGGGCGTGATGACAAACGGCGTGCCCGCGTCGTACATCGCATCTTGCACGCCCGACTCCGCCGAAATCTGGACGAGGTTGTCGTCGACCACCGCGAACACCCACGCCCCGTCAGCAGAGTAGGCCACGTCTCGCGCACTCCGCCCCGTGCGGACGAAGTTCCAGCGTTCGTTGCCGGTTTCCAGATCCCACAGACGGATGCTCCCGTCACCCTGGCCGCCGGCGGACACGGCAGATTGGCCGTCGGGCGAAAACGCCACCGAAACTGGGTAACCGGTATGGCCCTCCAACGAGCGGATGACCTGGCCGTTGCCGAGATTCATGTGCCGCAATTCGTAACCATCGCCGTTCGCGAGGATCGAAAATCCGTCGGGAGCAACGGCGAGTGCATACAACACTCGCCCTGGTCGGAATCGGCGAATCGATTTGCCGGCTTCGAGATTCCACAGCCGCACGAAACCATCACTGCTGCCGGAAATCAGATACCGCCCCGAACCAGTCACTCGCGCCTGCGTGAAGGATTCGCGTTCCACTCCCTGCAAAACGAGTGCTTCGCCGGCCGAGCCGTCGGGCAA
>JAQBZS010001121.1 GCA_027622115.1 Planctomycetota bacterium
TGAAAACCAAGCAATGTCTTCCACTCCGCGAAAAACCAGCCGAGGCAGGAGGCTCAATGACGGGATGGTTGACGCAATGAAAGCCAGGGGTAGCTTGTCAGTCGTTGCTTCCACCGACGCGGGGTCGGTGGAGAGCGGTGTCCGCGAACGCCAGGTATTGGTGCCGACGTTCAACAAAAAGAGAACTCAGCGGGATACAGATCCCGCTGAGTTCATGTTGAAACCGTTTGAAGCAACCGCAAAGCCTAGTACTCGTTGGTGATTTCACCACCAGCTCGGGTCACGATCCCTCGTTGAATGACAGCACTCAGGCTCTCGTTCACAAAGCGAGCGGAGCCGTCGGCGAGCGCACATTGTGCTCCACCGTCGTGCGTGCTGCTCCACGAAGTGCAACGAGTGTCGTTGTTGCGCGCACCCGAGTTGATGCCCTTGGTCCCCGCATCGATGCCACCGATGGCAGAGGCCCAAGTGCCTGTCTTGTTGAATTCAGCCGGAAACCCTCTCCCGCGACGCCAGTTGTGGTTTTCCATGATGGCGACCGTATTGGCCGTGCCATCGGTGATGTCGCGAATTCGGCAGGTAAACTTTCCGGTCCAGTAGAACACTCCGAGCAACGAGTGGGAGACTTCGTCGGGACTCACCCAGTTGTTGGCGTTCGGAGGATTGTAGATTTCCGGGCAGTCTTTCCAACCGGTGTGGATGTAGCCCATGTTGCCTACGTAATCGGTCTTGGCGCCGTTTTGTCCGCCACCATTTCCGCCGCCGTCGATGTCATAATCGAGGGCCTGATTATTCGGCAGAATCGCGGGGGTCGGCGAACTCGGGCAAATCAACGGCGTGATCACGATTCGCTTCAATTGTTGGCCATCGATGACTTGGCCCAGGAAATTCCCGTTTTGCACGCCGCCCCGCAGTCGGAAGTTAATCTTCTTGTAGAGAGCACCTTGCTCCATTTGGGGGAGCGTTGAAAGGATCCAGGACTTGGATCGACCTCCGCCATTGCGCCAGCCAGTGTTGATCGGAAACATCGAAAACGTGTCGTGGTAGTTGTGGATGGCCAATCCGAGTTGCTTCAAGTTGTTCTTGCAACTTGAACGACGTGCCGCCTCACGGGCTTGTTGAACTGCCGGCAGCAGTAACGCCACGAGGATGGCGATGATTGCAATCACCACCAACAACTCGATGAGCGTAAAGCCCTTCTTCCGTTTGGAATACCGATCGTCTCTCTTCATTGCCGCTCCTTTTGAAACAAGAAAACAAGAAAAACAACGACACGAACAACTCGCGCCGGAAACTGAGAATCATAGAATGATTGAAACGCGTCAGTATCAACGTGCGTTCGAACTCCAAGTCTATTTTCGGCCGAACCGACACGTCAAGATCTACAGTTCGATTTTGATGTCGTTGTCACCCGAAGTCACTTCGACTGTTTTTGGAGTTGTGTCAGCCTGCTTCCAAGTGTCGGGAAACGGCGCCTTCGGTTCTGCCGGCGGTCCACCCGCAGCGGTTTTGGCATAAGCCGCGTCGTTGGCTTCGGTGCTGGCGACGACTGCCAGAACCACCTTGTGTTTTCCCGCAACCGCACCTTTTCCGCCCTGAAGCGTGTTGAACGCCCCTTGATCGTCCGTCGTACCCGTGGACGTCGGCAGGTTGGTCGCTTCCTTTTCGACGACGGGAATAAAACTGACTTGCACACCTTTGAGCGGCTGGCCGCCCTGAGTGATCGTCCCTTTCACTGCATGCAGCGTCGGGCCTGATTCACCACCGCATCCGGCAATGAGAAGAATTCCGATTGAAAACCAAGAGAAGTGAACTTTCACGATTCCGCTCCGCAATAGAGGTTGAACAGGATGAAAAACGGGAAGCACAACTGAGAAAGTAAACTGGAATTCCACGTTTGACAAGTTTGCCGGAGTCTTGAGCAAGTTTTTTGTCAATTGGAAACGCGTCGTCGCAAGCGAGCGGCAACCTTTTTCTCTCCGCAGGAATTTGAGTAATCGGCGATTCTCCCCAGCAATTCGCCGGATATTTCACTGGGATTCTTCAATTCGAGAACCTCGCTCTCCAACTTTTTTCCAAGACTCGCCAATTCGACTTCCGTGGCGACCTCGTCCAGCCGGCTCATTCGACGCAAGACATTCGCCAATTCGTGGCGCGCTCGCCAATCAAAGGGATCCGCCGCAATGGCGGCGCGATACGATTGCAGAGCGTCTTGCAGTTGACCACCAGCCGCGTGGGACCACCCCACGAATCGCAGGAAGCGACTGTCGAGTTGGGCGTTTTCCGGGACTCGCGGCAACAGGCCATTCACGGTCGCCACATCGCCCTGATCCACAGCCTTCTGAAGATCGAACGCCAGCAATTCAAAATTCTCGGGAAAGCGCCTGCGTGCATCATCGAGAGAACTCGACTTGAGGCTTTCCGGACGTTGGCCGGATTCACGAATGACTTTCCCTGCGTCGCCGCGCACGTTGTAAATGGCTCGGGCGACCAACAAGGGTTCGTAGTCGGGATGGCTCTGCAACCACTTGTGAGTGACGAATTCGCCGTTTGAAAATCGCAGCGAATTGGCGATCAACAAATACGGGTACGCCTCGGGAGGTTCCCGTCCGCGATCCATGCTCAGTCGGATCCAGCCCACCATTTTTCGCGGCTGCATCGTGAGCGCGTGAAAGAAAATCAGCCGCTGGTAAGGAGCGGTGGCGCGCGGTTCGATTTCGAGAATTCGTTCGCACGTTGCGGCCGACTCCTCCCAGCGGTCCTGGCCTCGAGTGATGAAGGCCAGCGTTTGGAGAATGTCG
>JAQBZS010001122.1 GCA_027622115.1 Planctomycetota bacterium
TTGCAAATAATCGTCGATCGCCGGGTGATCGTGGCACTGGGCACATTCCAAGTCGACGCCCAAAAAGATGCGACCGACATCTCGCGTGATCAGGTCGATCTCGAAATTGCGATCGAGATAAAACTTCGCGGGGGCGCGTTGTTTCGGATCGACGCCGCTGGCCGACAGAATTTCTTGCGCGATCGCTGTCCACGGTCGGCGATCGAGAAACGCCTTGCGGAGATAGCCCCGCCATTCGTCGTCGGTCACGTTGGACCCGGTGCGGCGTTCCATCAGCATTTCATCGAACACGTACTGCATGCGACGTGCAAACCGAGGACTCGCCAACAGTCGATCCACAAGTTCCGTGCGTTTTTCACGAGCCGGAGACGTGTCGTCGATGAACTGTCGCAACTCATCAGCCGACGGAATTTTGCCGGTCAGATCGAGAAACACTCTGCGACAGAACTCGGCGTCGGTCGCCGCTTCCGACGCTTGCCTTGTGAAACTGGGATCTGCAGCAGCTAGCAATTGGTCGATGCGCTGATGCAATTCGAGCGACGGTTTGGCATCGTCGGCAGCGACGGTTGAATCGAGCAGTACCGTCCAGCCGGCGAGTACCGCACACAATGTCGTCAATCCACGCATGACTCTCTCCCAAGCGATTTGAATTGCAGCCATTCTATCAGCCGTCGCAGGGCTTCGCCCGGGTCAACGATGGGATGATACCCAAAGTCGCGAACGGCTCGGCTGATGTCGTACGTGTGCGACGTTGCGAGTTGCAGGGCGAGAAACCGCG
The DNA here is from genome assembly GCA_027622115.1 of Planctomycetota bacterium. Taxonomy (GTDB): domain Bacteria; phylum Planctomycetota; class Planctomycetia; order Planctomycetales; family Planctomycetaceae; genus JAQBZS01. The sequence goes on from JAQBZS010001122.1 coordinate 779, forward strand.
TCATTGGTGGTTCGGACGCCAAGCGCAGCGTCCCGTAAATCGCTTCCAAAACAGCTCCGACGCACTTGGCGACGCCCAACGGAATCGACTTGCGAACCGGCGGCAATCCCGCATGCCCCAGCAAATCGTTGATCCAGTCCCATAAGACCACGGGCTGCGGATCGTTGATGAAGTAGGCCCGCCCGGCGGCGACCGAGTCCGGCGACAGCGCGTCCAAAACCTGCAAATGCGCGGCGGCGGCATTCTCGACGTACGACATCGAAATCCAATTTGATCCGTCGCCGACACGACGCAGCCGACCCGACTTTGCGCGTTGAAGCAGCCGAGGAATCAGGTGATTGTCTCGCGGACCCCAGATTAAATGTGGCCGCAGTGCGACGGTTGACAGACCACTGCCGTTGGCAGCGCGGACGGACTGTTCGGCGAACGCCTTGCTGTGCGGATAGTGGCAGAGAAACCGCGTCGCGTACGGCTGCGATTCGTCCGCGTTCAGATGTGCCGATCCGTCGAACACAACACTGGGAGAACTCGTATAAACCAGCTTCGCAACGGATGCCGATTGGCACCCGGCGATGACGTTCTCGGTGCCGAGCGTGTTGATTGAATGAAACCGTTTCCACGAGCCCCAAATCCCCGGGATCGCGGCCGTGTGAATCACGGCGTCCATGCCGTCGCAGGCGGACCGCACGGCCTCGGCGTCGCGGATGTCGGCTCGACGGCAGTCCACGCCAAGTTCCGTCAAACGGGGATAGTCGCCCCGGCACAGGACACGCACGTGATCACCGCGCGCGACCAATTGCTCGGTGATATACAAGCCGAGAAATCCACCGCCACCGGTCACAAGAACGTTCACGTTCAGCTTTGCTCTTCGAGAAGAGTTTTGATGTGGGCGCGAAAGTTGGAGCCGTAGATCGGATCGTTGATGGCGAATTCCGCGAAGGCTCGGAAATAACTTTCGAAGTTCCCGATGTCGAATCGCCGCTCGCTCGGAGCCAATCGCATTCCCACGCCGCGAGCCCCCTGAGCCAACATGCTGCGGATGGCGTCGGTGAGCTGGATTTCGCCGCCCTTGCCGGGAGTCGTTTGCTCCAGATGCTTGAAGATTTCGGGGCTGAAGACATAGCGGGCCGCAACCGCCAGATTGCTGGGAGCTTCGTGAACCGCCGGCTTTTCGATCAGGTCTTCCAGTTTGAAGATTTCGCCCGCCGCGCCCTTCGGTTTCGCGATGCCGTAATGCACGACGTCTTCGCGCGAGACTTCTTCAAAGGCCACGACCACATCCGCCGAAGTCCGTTCGAATTCGTCAACCATCCGAGCCACGATATTGGATTTCGCGTGGATGCCGATGATCGAATCGCCGAGCGCCACCACGACCGGTTCCTTCCCGACCAGCGGCCGAGCACACAAAACGGCATGGCCCAACCCCAGTTGCTCGCGCTGCCGCGTGTAGAAGTATTCGAGGTCTTTGTGCTCGAACTCCAATTCGGCCAACTGTTCTTCCCGTCCCGTCTTTCGCAAGAACCGCGTCAGTTCCGCGTCTGTGTCGAAGTGATCCTCGATGGATTGTTTGCCGGTGCCGGTGATGAACAGCAATCGCTTGATGCCGGAGAGGGCCAATTCTTCGACAACGTATTGCACAACAGGCTTCCGTCCGACGGGCAGCATTTCTTTGGGCTGGCTCTTGGTGCTGGGCAGCAGCCGCGTGCCCACGCCGGCTACGGGAACAATGGCAATATCGATCGTCATGGTTGAACTATCCGGTTATGCAAGTTGCGGCCCTCGACAATGGCATCACATGAGGAAATTGGGATCGCTCCGAGCAAGAACGATGAGACCAAGTTGCGGACTATGGTCGAAAAAGCATGGGAAGTCACTCTTGATCGCGTAGAGGATGATCAGAATTCTCTTTCTTGGAACTGGATTCTCTTTGCATGCGGGACATTAAATCGAATCACTCGGAAACCTCGGCTAGGGTGTTGAAAACTCGCCCTTGACTGACGAATTTTTTGGCGCAGGTTTCGT
>JAQBZS010001123.1 GCA_027622115.1 Planctomycetota bacterium
AGCGTTGGGAAACGAAACGACTCGCACACTCACGCCGAAAGCCAAGAGTTGCATACTCATTTGGCTCGACGGCGGCCCGACGCACTATGAAACATTCGATCCCAAGCCGGATGCGCCTGCGGAAGTTCGCGGCGAATTCACGGACATCGCCACGAGTGTGGATGGCCTGAGATATTCTCAATACTTGCCGCGACTGGCGAAGATCGCTCACAAGACGGCCGTGATCCGATCGATTCGTCACAACCAGGGCAATCACGGTGCCGGCAATCATTACATGATGACGGGTGCTCCGCCGCGAATCCCCGTGGGCTGTGGTGCATTCGTGAGTTTTCATCCCAGCCTCGGTTCGGTCACCGCACATGCTCGCGGCGAAAGTGGTGGGCTGCCGGCGTACTTTTCGATGCCGCGCATGTCTCGATCGGGCGGACCGAATTTCTTGGGCGCGAAGTACGCACCATTCGTCGTGTCCGACAATCCCAGCAGCACTGACTTCCGCGTCCGCGACGTCGCGCTGCCCAATGGACTCACCGGGGCACGATTCGGAACACGCACCGAAATTCGCGGTTTGGTCGATCGCATGGTGCGTTTGGAAGATCAAGCCGCCGGTGATCCCGTGACTGGACTCGACGAATACTACCAACAAGGCCATCGCTTGATCACTTCGAAGGAAGCTCAAAAGGCGTTCGACATTCACAGCGAGCCGGATTCGGTTCGTGATGCGTACGGTCGTGACGCCTTTGGCCAGCGAGCCCTGTTGGGTCGGCGGTTGGTCGAAGCGGGAGTCCCATTCATCACGCTCTACGAAGGCGGCTGGGACCACCACACCAACATCTTTCCCACGCTGACCAAGCGACTGCCGACGTTTGACGTGTCCATCGCAACATTGATCGAGGACCTGGAAACGCGCGGGCTGTTGGATTCAACGCTGGTGCTCGTGTTGGGCGAATTCGGACGTACGCCCAAGGTCAACGCGAACGGCGGTCGAGATCACTGGTCGAGCGCCATGTCGGTGCTGATGGCGGGAGCAGGCACTCCCGGCGGTGTGGTTGTTGGGGCGACGGACCGCGCGGGTTATTCCGCTGTGGAAAACGTGCGTTCGCCGGAAAACTTCGTGTCGACGATTTACACGAAACTCGGCATCAATCCCGACCAAATGCTCTACACACCGCAAGGTCGGCCCACGCACTTGGTCAGCGATCCGACTCCGATTCCGGAATTGCTCGGGTAGTCAACAGGCCCACTCCATATGTTGAAACCCGCTGCAGAACTCAAAGCGAAACTGGCCACGAACGAACCCGTCATCGGCTTGATGGCCACCGATCAGGCCTTGCCGTTCTTGGTCGAGATCTGTCGGAACGGCGGTTTGGACTATCTCGTCATTGACCGTGAACACGGGCACTTCTCCGACGAACTGGTCAGCCACATTTGCCAGACGGGGCGACTGGCAAACTTTCCCGTGCTGATGCGGACAGTCTCGTGCGAAGACTCGATCATCCGCCGAGCGATCGATCTCGGTCCGTGCGGGTTACTGCTTCCGTGCGTCGAAACGACCACGCAGCTCGACCAAGTTCAACAGGCAATCCAGATGCCGCCCCGCGGTCGTCGTCGTCCGGGAGGCATGGGGAACTATTGGCTCGACAACTACCAGTACGAGACGTGGAAGTCGGACTTCGAGGAACACTTCATCGTAATTCCCCAGATCGAATCGCAGACCGGGGTCGACAACGCTGCCAAGCTGGCTGAGCACCCAATCGTCACGGCGCTCGGACTTGGCCCCTACGATTTGTCCGCCGACCTTGGATGTTGCTGGGATCCGGAACACGACACGTTCTTGTCCGCACTGAACCAGGTGAAAGCGGCGGCTGACGGAGTCGGCAAGAAAGTGTGGGCCGGCACGGACGCACGGGCACTTCACGCCAAGGGCTATACATTCTTGTGGATTGGAACCACGACTTCTCTGCTCACCGGGGCGATTGGCGAAACTGTCCGCGTGATCCGCGAGACGGAAGTACTCGAACCCAGCCGAAATCCGAGCGAGCCGCCACCGGCGTAAGACGAGCGATCAATCTGATCGGACTTTCGAAGATACGCAAAACATCCGGATACGCGATCCCTGAATTCGGAGACATTGATGGGCACGGGGCTTCGACCAGAAGCCGGTCAGCAGAACGAAACGCTCGATGTCTTTGAAAATACGGGAACAACAAACTCCCTGACTTTCAACAAGTTCCATTCCACGATACGAGCCAGACACCGAGCGGTCGGAGTTTGATGAGCCAATGCCAAGGCAGGCACTGGCCCGAGGTTTTAGCCACTGGTACATTGGAAGCTCACATCGCAATCGGCTGCGCGTAGCGTCTTTCTACGCCCGCCGGCCATCGAACTGCGTCCCACCACTTGGCGACTTTTCCAATGCTTACCACCCACGCTGTTGGCATCGACCTGGGTACAACCTATTCGTGCATCGCCTACCTCAACGAACACGGCGCGCCCGTGACCCTGGCCAATCAGGAAGGCGAACTGTCGACTCCGTCGGTGGTGATGTTCGATGGCGACGAAGTCATCATCGGCACGGAAGCTCTGCGAAACGCCGTCTCGCACCCGGAAAACGTCGTGCAGAATTCAAAACGCAAGATGGGTGACAGCGGGCATTTCTGGGCGATTGACGGTCGGAAGTATTCGCCGATCGATATCGCCACCTGCATCTTGAAGAAGATGTTGTCGGGGGCTCAGGAGCAAATTGGGCAAATCGACGAGGCGGTGATCACGGTGCCCGCTCAGTTCAGTGATTTTCAGCG
>JAQBZS010001124.1 GCA_027622115.1 Planctomycetota bacterium
CGCAACTTCTCCGGATCAACGTCGATTTGATATTGATTCACAAACCCGCCGACGCTGGCAACTTCCGAGACCCCTTCCACAGCCTGCAACTGATACCGCACATACCAGTCCTGCAATGAGCGAAGCTGACCAAGGTCTTGCTCGTCGGAATCAAGCGTGTACCAAAGGATCTGCCCGAGCGCCGTTGCGTCTGGCCCGAGGACCGGCACGACACCGGGTGGAAGTTTCGACACCGCGACATTCAATCGCTCCAGCACTCGCGTCCGCGCCCAGTAGTAGTCAGCTTCGTCGCGAAAAATCACGAACACCATCGAAAACCCAAAGCCGGATGCCGAACGGATGGTTTTTACCTGCGGCGTTCCCTGGAGGCTGATCGTGAGGGGATAGGTGACTTGGTCCTCCACGTCCTGCGGAGAACGTCCTGGCCAATCGACAAAGACGATGACCTGCTTCTCACCGATATCCGGGATGGCATCGACCGGAGTGTTGATCAGGCAGTAATACCCGGCGGCCCCCAAGACGAATGCCAACAACATGACCATGAAGCGGTTGTTGAGGCACCAGTTGATAATGAAGCTCACCATGACGTCGTCTCGCTATCAGTACGGTGAATCAAGCCGTAGCCGTGTCGTTGTTCGCGCAGTTTCTCAATGCTTATGCGCCCCGCCAGCCGGCATCGGCATGGACATGGGCATCGGCATTGCGTGTCCGCTGGAACCGGTCTGTCCCTTGGGGAACAGCAAGCTTGGTCGGCCTTCAATCTGAGTCTGACTGTCGAGCAGAAACCCGCCGCGAATGACGACGGAATCGCCTTCGTCGAGTCCCTTGAGCACGGGGTAATAGAGCCTTGTGCGGCCAGCCTCGTCAGTCGATGTAGCGAGCGAGCCGACTTGCAGTTCGACCAGTTCGTAATTACCGTCCTTCGTCGCACGATAAGTGATCTGCCGTCGCCCTGTATCCAGCACCGCCGAGGCTGGAATCGCCAACGGATTGGCTTCCGCCTCCGCAGTCGCTGCCTCCGTGGTCGCTGGGGGCGCGTGTTCTGCATGCTCTGGTGTTTGTTCCCCGTCAGCGTGTCCCGCATGCGTCTGACCGCCCAGATGTGCGAAAGGACTGCCGAGTGGGATCTGGATCAAATCCATCTTGCAAACCGGGCACTTGCCCGACTCGTCTTGAATCAATTCGGGGTGCATCGGGCAGGAGAACTTGCCTTCCAGTCCGGTGGGAGCCGCCACGCCGTTGCTCAGCAGCCGGACGCGAATGGTCGCCGAGGCGTACATGCCGGCTTTCAACTTGCGATCCGGGTTCTTGAGATTGACGCGGACTTTCACGGTCCGCGTGCGGTCGTCGAGAAACGGATCGATGAAAGTCACGATTCCCTTAAAGGTCTCGCCCGGAAAAGCTTCCAGGGCGACATCGACCGGCTGCCCGTAGCGGACCGCCGCGATGTCGTATTCATACAATTCGAGGTACAGCCAGATCGGGTCGAGTTCGGCGATTCGGTAAAGCTGATCTCCTTCCTTCACATATTGTCCCAACCGAACGTTCTTCTCGATGACCGTGCCAGCCAGCGGGGAGTAGATCGTGACGTGCGTTTGCAGCTTTCGAGACTTTTCGATCTCGGCAATCTGTTCCGGCAGCAATCCCCAGAGCCGCAGTTTCTCGCGCGTCGCCAGCAAATTTGCTTCGGTAAAGCGATCGACCCGCCCTTCAGGCCTGCTCTCGGACGCCTCCAACGCTCCGATCAATTCCGCCTGAGCCGAATACAAATCGGGGCTATAAAGGTCCGCGAGATGGTCGTTCTCCTTAACTTCGATCCCCGTGAAGTTCACATACAAACGATCCACGCGCCCGGCAATGCGCGCCGAGATAAACTCGACGCGGGACTCGTTGTAGTCGATCTTGCCAACGGTCTGGATCTCCTTGAAAAGTTCCCGCCGAACGACGGCTTGCGTTTCCAGACCGGCGTATTGATTTCCCTCGCCCTTTTTCGAAGTGAGCTTTGATGTTGGTATCAACTTCATCCCACAAATCGGACAAGTGCCCGGCCGCGGCAGCCGCACCTGCGGGTGCATGGAACATGTCCAGACTTCGCTGCCGGCCGCTCCTTCGCTGGATGTCTTCGGCCACCAGACGATTATCAACCCAAGTCCAATGATGACCGCTGCTACGACGCCCAGCGTAATAAGGTGTCGGCTCGCGTATGTGACAATGCTTTTGAAGACGTTCATGACGATTCTCCCGCAGGGCATGATGGGTTGCTCCGTCCGAAGAACTGACGGCCGAGCTTCGCCAATTCTATCACGGTGACCGGGATGAGCGCTAACGCGAAGACCGCGCCCCAGGCCAGCGGCGTATGCGTCGTCACATCGAAGATCGCGTGTGTGAAAGGCAGGGCGATGATGCCGACTTGCAGCAGTACCGACACGGCGACTGCGGCAAAGACATACAGGTTCGTCGTGGGACCGAGTTGCCAAAGTTCCGGAGCAACGGTGGCAAGTTCGTTCCAGCCAAAATGATCGCGGGCCGCAGCCACCTGAGCCGCTGACAGGCCGGTCTGTTCGTTGCTCGACAGCGCTTTAAGAACCAGTTCCTTTGCGTTGGCGTGCGATGGTGTCGTCAAGGTAGTCGTTTCCTCATGGGATGAGTGACCGTCAAACAAGACTGGCATAAAAAAAGCCGACGTGATGGAATTCCCGGGAGGTATCCCACCACGTCGGCTTACTCATTAACTCGCCTCCCGGCCCGGATCTCGATCAGACCGGCCGGGTTGCGTTTTATTTAGTCATCCGATTCAT
>JAQBZS010001125.1 GCA_027622115.1 Planctomycetota bacterium
GAGTTGAAGGAAGCCATCGGTGATGTTTCACGTCGGCCAGCACCCGACACTTCGGGAGCCATCCAGCATGCGATGGCCGCCTTGGAATGCGTTGCCAGGGATATTGCCGAAGATCCGAAGCCGACGCTCGGAAAGCTGATTCAGAAACATCCGGATTTGTTCCCACCCCCCGTCGACAAAGCGATTGAAAAACTCTGGGGCTACGCATCCGAGATTGCACGGCATGGCCGTGAAGGGAACGATCCCACACGGGAAGAGGCCATCCTGGTTGTTGGCGTCTCCGCGACGTTGGTCAATTACCTCATTCACAAGGCAGCCGAGTGAGGTATGTCGCAAATGAAACGTCCAGACGAAGTGCTCGACAAAACTGATCCGGGCGACGACATGCAACGTCGCCTTCGGTATCAGGCGACGCGTGCCGTCATGTTGGGCTTATCGCTGCTGGACGAAGATGCGGAAACAGAAGAGGTCTTCTGTGAGCACCACGAGGATGTGCTCATAAAAAAGAACGTACCTGATTACCGGGTTTGATCTTCCCGAAGCTTGGCTTCTTGTTTTAGCTTCCGGGTGCCATGGACGGGACCGGGAAACAGAAAAACAAATGCAGCCGATGTGCTGAACTCGAAGCTGAAGTCAAAGAACTTCGGCAGAAGAACGCCGTCTTGACTGAGAAACTTGAGGAAGCCGAAAGAGCCGGCAAGCGGCAGACTTCCCGGTTTAACCGAAACGAACGAGTGGCCGACCCCAAGAAGCCCGGTCGCAAAACCGGCTCCAAGCCTAGCCGCCGAGACAAGCCGGCCAAAGCCGACCGTACCATCAGCGTGCCGCTTGAAAGCCACGCCTGCCCTGATTGTGGTTGCGGCTTTGATGTCATCACGCACCCGCAGTTCCAGACCGATATCCCACCCGTCGAGCCGACCATCACTCAGTTCAATGTGGAAGTCGGCACCTGTCCGTGCTGCGGCAAGCGAGTCCAAGCCCGCCATCCCGATCAAACGTCCGACGCGCTCGGAGCGGCCAATCACAGTTTGGGGCCCAACCTTCACGGCATGGCCGCGTCCCTCAAGCACACATCCGGTATGTCATTCGCGAAAGTCTCGGCGTTCTTTCACGAGTGGTTTCATATTAAGACTGCCCCCAGCACCTTCGTGCGATCCTTATATCGTATCGCCAAGAAAGCGATGCCGACGATCTTCGCGCTTCGGGAACAACTGCGCCGAAGCCTGAGAATCCACGCGGACGAAACCGGTTGGCGAGTCGGCACGGCATCGTGCTGGCTGTGGGTGTTTTGTAATGACGAAATCACGCTGTTCGACGTCGCTGGCCGAGACCACGGTGTGGCCAAAGCGATGCTGGGCGATTTCGACGGCGTCCTCTGCACGGACGGATATCAGGCCTATAACTCGCTGGAACTGCTCAAACAGCGATGCAATGGGCATGTGCAGAAGCGGATTAAGGATCTGCAGTCTCGCCTGACAGACTCTGCCTCGCAGCATTCGTTGAACATGATGAGTGCGTTGTTCAAGACGGCCCAGTCACTTCTCGCTCGTCGCGAGAACATGCCGGATGATATTTATCGAGACGAATTGTTTCGGCTGGAAAAGAGTTTCGACGACTGGCTGTGGCTGTCGCACGAATCGAAGCAGCCCGAGTTGCTGAGGTTAAGGAAACATTTATTGAAGCACCGTCCCGAGTGGTTCCAATATCTGTATCAACCGGGCCTGTCGCCGACGAACAACTTGGCGGAACGGCAGATTCGTCCGGGGGTGATCACTCGCAAGTTGGGCGGTTGCAATAAGAGTTGGCGAGGCGCGATGACCACACGAATTCTTGCTTCGTTAGCCGCCACATGTCGGCAACAGGGGCGGCAGTTCGGCGGGATGATTCGCCATTTGCTTCATGCGCGCGAGCCGACGGCGATAACAATCGCCTCGCTGCCGCAAATCTGATCCGCACCCGCCGCTCTGCTGGCCGGGCACGCTGCCCATACGCGGTAATCAGGTACGGCGTATACAATGTCGCATGGCTTGCTAGAATTGTCCTAGTTTCGGGTGAAATTATCCGGTACTCCTACTCAGAGCCGTAGCCTCGATCCACGCACGGCGCCAAGTCCGAAGGAGCGCCACACTGGTCCACGTCGAGGGCACAAAGAATCATGACCGCACCATTCGGCTACCAAGAAGTCAGTGCTCGAGCCGAACGCTTGAGCGATCAACTACTTGATGCAGACGGTGGCTTTGGCCCCGGATGGGACGATCCACCGCTCGGTCCGTTACAGCGAGTGTACGCACTGTTGACGTACCGTCCGGACGTCACCTTTGATGACGATCAGCCACTTCTGCGCGTCGTCGGACCAGCGGACGTGCAGCGGATGAAGCTGACCGTGACTGCGGATGTTTTCGGCAGCAGGGAAAGACTGGCGGCGTCGGTCCCGCCGCGCGGCTGATCGGGATCGGAAATGAGCTGCTCGATATCGACCTTGCCGAACCTTTTCGCCGGACGGCGGCCGATGTCTTTCGGTGAGGGAACCGGGCTGAGCGTGATTCGCGGCGGTTGGTCGCGCACGCTCATCGATTCGGCAAGGTGGCTCGAGATCGATTCGAGCGTGCGCTGTGTGGTTCCCATTCAGGCCGTGACTGTCAATCGCGTTTCGCAACGCGAACGCATCGGCTATGCTTGATGCGACATGCGGGACTCGGCCCTGCCCCACAACCCAGATTCTGCCGTACGGAGCACTTGCATGCCCTCATCCCATCCAGACCGTCGCGCGGGCTGTCGTCCGGAAGATCATCCACG
>JAQBZS010001126.1 GCA_027622115.1 Planctomycetota bacterium
GAAGCACACACCCCCAAAATCGCCGCATAAACCATCGAATGGGCCGATTTCACCCTCTGTGACCAAGATGCCGTGATGGCCCGGGCTGGCATCGGTGGTTTGAATCCAGGCCCCGATCGTGCCGTTGCTGAGCTTCAATTCCTCGTTGTTCGGAACCGCGACAACCGTTCCGGAGTTTCCATCGAACTCAAACCCCGTTCCCATCTGACCAGCGGCATAGGTGACTTCCCCAAGCGGCATGCCGTTGTGACCACGCATCGCTATGTCGTCGGTATTTTCGGTTGCTGGATACGAGGCGACCAGGCTGCTGGATCCGATGACCGTTGACGCGATCGGAACAATTCCCGCCACTTCGCTCGATGTCAGAGCCCGATCCCAGATATGCACTTCATCGATCACGCCGTTGAAGTTTTGGTCCTGCCCTGTGTTGGAATGGCCGGAACCGATTGCCAGCCCATACCCCACATGCGATGCGACTGAAGTTGTTGCCGTCAATACCGCGTCGCCATCGATGTAAATGACCGTGCCATTTGTCACACCGCTTTGGAACGACATCGCGACGTGATGGAATTGTCCGTCAGCCACGAAATGGCCGGTGTCGTGGATGACGTTCGCGGCCCAGTCGTACGCGACAAGCTTGCCGCCGTTTGCGACAAACAATCCGTAGGCGAACTGCTTAACGACAATCCCTTTGAATTCCGCGCTGGTGTCGGACGTCCTGATCCACGCATCAATTGTGCCGATGTTCGTCTGCAAGCTGGCGTGATCGGGAATCAGCACCGCGGTTCCGGCGGCACCATCGAAGGCGAATCCCAGCCCGGCCCGGCCTGGGGTATACGTCACGCCGCCGTGCAGCACGCCATTGAGTCCTTCGCCGGCACTGTCCGTTGGATTTCCGGAAGCGTTCCAGGCACCCACGACGCTGGCGGACTCCGTGGCGTTGTACCAGTCCGGTTGCCACGTTTGCGTGGTGGGGATGCCGTTGATCGTGTTGTGTGTTTGCAGCGCGGCGAATGCCGTGTCGTAGAATTTGCGGTAGCCCAGCGCGATCAGCACGGCGTTGCGCTGAGGATCTAAAAGGGCTCCGAACTGCGTCCCGGCGACGGGCGGAGTCGATACCGGCAACACCACCACATCACCGCTGAGCGGATCAAGCGTTTTGCTCCAGTCGATGCTGGAGTTGTGATAATCAACTCCTTCAACGAAGTACTCGCGATAGCGTTTGGCTGGTGTTTCGTCGGGGTTGTAGTAACCCAATTGTGTGAGCGACACGTCAGCGGTGTTAAAGGTACTCCCCACCCGAACGCTTTCCGTGCCAACTTGTTCGGTGGTGGTCGTGGTGACGAACGTCACTTCAGGAACCAGAATCGAACCAATGGCCACCTGCCGGGTGCCGGTGACGATCTCAATCGTTCGCGGCGTTGTCACAATCACCGGACGGAGCACGGGAACCAATTCGCTACCGACGCTCGTCACTCCGACAACGGTCACGTCATGATCAGCCGCGATGTTGGAATCGCCGCCGCTGGTGAGCGTGCCGCCGTTGATGGTGACGTCACCGCCGGCTTGCACGTCCAGTGAATCGGCCGCATTGACCGTGCCGAAAAACGTCACCGAGTCCACGGCGTCGATTTCGATTTGACTGGTGCTTCCGGTGGCGACGATCTGGCCGTCCAAACTCAGTGTGCCCCCCAGCAGACGGACCAGGGCGTCCGCCTGTACCAATGCGGGCTGTGAAGCAGTCGAGCTTGCGCCGATGAGGAAGGTGCCGGTGGCTTGTAAGTTCACCCAGCCGTCCGCGGCGTGTGTTCGAATCACGGAGCTGGCGGCGAGCGTGATGTCGGTCGCTTGGAATTGAATGCTGTTGGCCGCATTCACGGCGCCCATCAGCATGACGTTTCCGGCGCGTGTGACGTTGATCTCATACGTATCAACGACCGGAATCCCCGCCACGTCGTGCACTTCGCCGACAATTCCGCTGAGCACGACTTTATCATCGGCGCCAATCGAGATCGTGCCGCCGGAATATGTGCTGAGTGTGCCGCCTTGCAAACGGACGTCGTTGGCGTCGAATTCGAAGGCATTGACGATCAGGCCGACACCGGTTTCATCGCGACCACCGGTGACCGTCAATCGGTTGTCGGCCTTCAGCAAGCCATCCACGACAATCAGTTCACCGGACGTCAGCGTCACGTCGGCCCCATCGTGCGATGCGTCAATGGCGTTGTAGATCTGAATGTCCTGATCCGTGTCGATCGTGATGTTGTGGCTGATTCCCGCCGGTTCATTTGTAGCCGTTTCGGTTCGAAGCGAACTCGACGGACTCAACGTAAAACTGACGTCGGCAACACCGCCATGCACATTGACCGCGATGTCGCCCGTAGCGGCCAGTGTGCCGCCGACGGCTTGCGGGACACCATTGATGATGCCCTGCCCACCGATCGCGACGGTGTCTCGTCCCGTCACGGTGATCTTGGCGCCGACTCCGCTAAACGTCGTGTTCCCGTTGTCGATTGTCACCCCGGCCAACAGTGAACCGGCAATCGTCAGACTTCCCGCACCCAGTTCGATTTCCGAAGCGTCGCCGCCGGTCGCGATCACCGATCCGGAGCCGATTTCGACGACACCGGTTGCATCGAATTCGATCCGATCCACCGCGGTGACGAGCGCCCCGAGCTGTTCGGGATCGCCGTTCACGTTGGTTGACGCTTTTCCGAATCGGACATCGCCTCCGCTAAGAACGCGTGCAAGAACTACTTCCTAAGTCTTGGGTGGATGGTGTAGCTCCAGTTTGGG
>JAQBZS010001127.1 GCA_027622115.1 Planctomycetota bacterium
CTCCTTCGCGAGTCAACTCGGCCTGCTGTTCGATGTCCGTGGGAGTCGGGTCCAAGCGCGCCAACCCCAGGTCGGCCACCTTCACCACGCCGTTGACATCGCGAATCAGGTTGGCGGGCTTGATGTCTCGATGCACAATCCCATGCGCGTGTGCGTATTCAAACGCCTCGGCAGCTTGGCGAATCGCCGACACGGCTTCGTTGACCGTCAAAGCTCCGGTGGTCTTCACGATGTCGGCCAAATCGGCCCCGTCCACGAATTCCATGACCAGGAAGTGCCCGACTTCGCAGTCGTCGGCGTCGTACGCCGCCACGGCGTTTGCGTGGTTCAATCGAGCCGCCGCGCGGACTTCGCGATAGAACCGCTCCATGAATTCGGGCGACGCCGCGATCTTGGGTTTCAGCATTTTCAAGGCCACCACGCGCTGCATCCGCACGTGGAGCGCTTTGTAAACCGTCCCCATGCCGCCTTCACCCAATTGGCTCTGCAGCACGTAGTTTCCCAGTACCAGAGAATTCCCGCGGCCCGCTCGGATTTGATCCACTTGGAACGGCGTGAGATGTCCGGTCGTCAGCAGTTCCTGCAACCATTCCTGAACGTCGAAGTTCGGTTGCTCGACGGCCAGCGATGCGGACGTCTGCTGCACGACGGATTCGGTCAAGAGTCCGGTGCGAACCAGCGTGTCGGTGATTTGATGCAGATCGAGCGACATGATGATCCAGCATATCGCGAGCGTCTGCCGGAACAGCAACTCGCATTCTGAAAACAACTGGCTTCCACAGGCGAGTCGTGAGGCTCTCGCAACAGAGAACCTCCCCAATCGTAGGAACCGGACGCAAAATAGCGGGTGGCGACTGATTTCATCAGCCATCGGGCTAGCGCCCAATGGCCCTAGAGTTGTGGGTTTTCGTGAGTGAGCCGTTGGCCGTAAGGCCTCGGGCTAGCGCGGTGCCCGGCTCACAACTCTCGAACCATTGGGCGTTAGCCGGCTAGCGCCGCTAGCGCGGATTATTCATGGTTGTAGGGTGCTTTCGAAGCAAACCGTGATGGTGGTGCGTCTTCGGACTCGGTGAATGGTGTTTTCGACTTGCAGTGCGATTTCGACGTGAATTCGTTTACTGATGACGCACCAACGGTTTACGACCTCGACACACCCTACCGTGAATAATCCGGGCTAGCGCCTTGCCGCTCACACAACATGACTTGCGTGCTTGAGCGTCTTTCGGGTCTCAGGGAAACTCCCACACCTAGACACGGGAAAACACGACTCGGCAATGGATGACTCCCCTGAGCAACCCATTCTCAAGTGCGCCGATACTTCTTGCATACGAGCACGGACTCGCGGTGAATTCATGTGACTCGTCCAACCAAAATCTCGGGAGACCACCAATGAACTATTCGAAAAGTACTCAAGACAACGTTTGCGTAATTCGCATCGAAGGCAGTCTCGACGTGTGGGGGATCACTGACGGGCCTGCATTTGTCGAAGGGTTGCAAGACGAAGCCGAACATGTCGTCATTGATCTGGCGCAGGTCAACCGCATCGGTTCAACCGGGATCGGAATGCTGGCCCAGAGCCATCAAGTGCTGAGTCGCCGGGGTCTGCGACTCATGATCGCTCGACCCACCGCCAACATCGCAGCTGTTCTGAGTGCGTGCCAAATTGAGAAATTGATACCCATCCGGGCATCATTGGATGACGCAATTCGCGACTGCAAAATGGAACGTCCCGCATCCGCCACATCCGGAGCAAAGGCGGACACGACTGCCCCGGGCGAAAAGTGGGGAGGCCTCGACGGCTGGTATCGCACCGCAACATCACCGTCCGACGACACTCCTTCGCGGCCCAAACAGATTTGAACGAGGTCAGGACTCACGTGCCGGACGACTCATCGGCGCGATGCTTTACCAAAGTGACTTCATTGCCGGTTTTGCTGTAGGACAATTCGTCCATGAACGTCCGCATCAGTAACATGCCGCGACCGGTGACTCGCTCGATGTTTTTCGGTGATGTCGGGTTTTCCACGAATGACGGGTCGAACCCCTTGCCTTCGTCGCGAATCGAGACTTGGAATCGCTCGCGTGAAATGTGCGTGGTGACGTAGACGCGGCGATCCCGGTAAGGCTCCAAGTTCCGTCGCCGATTGGCTTCTTCGTGGTACGCCATCCCGCCGGATTCCCGCAGTTCCGAACTCAATTCCAGGTTGCCGTGATGCACGGCGTTGTCCAACGCTTCGTGGACGGCAATGTTGAGTTGCAGAATGTCGTTCCAATCCGCGAATTCAATCGCGCACAATTGTTGCTCGATCTGCGTGATCAATTGGTTGATCAGTTGCGAGTTGTTTTCCAGCTCATATTTGGAAGTGCATTCCACCATGCAGCGTTCGAGATCTTCTTGTTCGATGGTTGCTTGTGCGAGTTCCATGACGTCTCGGATGGTGGCGGCCACGTCTTCTTTGAGTCGTCGTTTGGGGATGTAGCTGGCGGCACCATTCATCAACGCCTGCATGGCGATGTCTTCGTTGCCGTGATCCGTCATCAAAACCACCGGCAACGTGCGGCGTTTTTTCTTGATCTCAATCACCAGTTCCAAACCGTCCATGTTCGGCATCTGCAAGTCCGTCAGCACCAAGTCCGGCGCAAACGATTCGATCAATTCCAGGGCCTCGCGACCGTCTCCCGCGACGAGGACTTGAAAGCCTTCATTCTTCAAGACGTGTTTGATCTGTACGGCCTGCGTCGAACTGTCTTCAACCACAAGGACTTTAATCATGATGTCTCCAAATCTCTGTTTC
>JAQBZS010000023.1 GCA_027622115.1 Planctomycetota bacterium
TGTCGAAGCAAACCGTGATGGTGGTGCGTCTTCGGTCTCGGTTAATGGTATTTTCGACCTGCAGCGCGATTTCGACGTGAATTGGTTTGCTGATGACGCACCAACGGTTTACGACCTCGACACACCCTACAGTGAATAATCCGGGCTAGTGTGTGGTCCGATTTGTCCGGAAGGAGGTTTTTCAATTCTTCGCAGGATGGGTATTTGGGTGCTTGGGTCAAAGTTTTCCGAATCACGCCGCCGAAGGATAATGCTCAGCGACTCGCGCTTGGTTGAGTCGCAGATAGCGATCTACGGAATATGAATGCTCATACACTTTGACTCACGACAGTTGATCGATCGTATTCGCTCACTTGCGAAACCGGACGACGCCGTGGACGACGAGATCCTGTTCGACTCGGCGGCCCTGATTGTTGAATACCGGCGAGAATCGCTCGACATCAATTTCGTCGCTAAATCGCTGTCGATCAGTCGGCGAACACTCGAACGCCATTTTCGACAGTACTTGGGTCTTTCGGTCGGACGAGCCGTCGTGCTGCTGCGCTTGGAAATGGCCAAAGAGATTCTGTCTGAAACCGACCTCAGCATGACCGCTGTCTCGGTCGAAGTCGGGTTTTCCAGCCCCTCGCGAATGTCGAACGTTTTTCGCCGCGAGCTGGACTGTACGCCGCGAGAATTCCGCCAACGTCAGCGGCTCGAAGCCTCAAGACACCGAGAGACGACTAGCCGCCAGTCCGAGCCAGATTTGTATCCGGTTATTGTCGAATACGCACATTTCTGGGGTACAAACGCCGCCGACCCTTCCCGCATTGTCGCTCCTGGTGAAGTTTATTCGGAAATGGTGGAACCCTTCCGTCAGAATGACGCACCGGATCAAGCAAACTCTCCGTAGTCTTCCTACAATCACAACGCAGGCCACTTCAATGCGCGGGTTTTCGTCCTTATACATAAGCACACTACCGCATCTTGTTCTCACGCTCTTCGAAGGTTACACCGATGTTGCTTCAACACTGGTTGGGTTCTGTTTTTACACGTCTGACTCGGGGGCGACGGCTTCCCAGAATGCTTGGACAACGGCGGCGGTTGAGGCGGATCGTTGAACGTCGCAAATGCTCGTTGGCCGCGGAGCAACTTGAGGAGCGGATGTTGCTCAGCGGCGTTTCGTTGGTGGCGCCCGAATTCGACGGCTCCGACGACCCGGAACTCAACAGTGTGAACGACACGTCGGGTTCGCGCGCCGAGGATGTGACTTGGCAATTGGTATTCGTCGATCCGGCGGTCGAGGACTACGCGTCGTTGGTTTACGGCATCATGGCCAGCGCCGCGGACAACGAAGCGCCCGATACCATCGAGTTTCGCGAAGTCTTCATTCTGGACCCAGCTCGCGACGGCGTGGAGCAGATGACCGAGGTGTTGAGTGAATTCGCGAACGTGTCGGCGATTCACATTCTGTCGCATGGTTCCAGCGGCGCGCTGCAACTCGGCGGCTCGACGCTCGATCGTTCGAACCTCCAGGAATACGGCCAGAAGTTGGGTTCGTGGAGGAACAGTCTGACCACCGGAGCGGACATCCTGTTGTACGGTTGCAACGTGGCCGATGGCGCGTGGGGTGTGAACTTTGTCGAAGACTTTGCCGCAGCCACTGGAGCTGACATCGCGGCGTCCGACGATCTGACCGGCAGCTTGGCACAGGGCGGGGATTGGACATTCGAGGTCACTTCGGGCCCCGACGTTCAACCGGGCTTGACCGCTCGAATCACGGCAGCGACGGAGTTGACCGTCTTCACCACCGGTGACATTTCACTCGGCAGCCTGCGTCCCGACTACCTCAGCGATCTGGGCTTCACCAGCTTGATCATCGAAGGCAATGACGCCACGGACGACACGCTGATTGTTGATCTCAGCGAAGGCGATATCCCTTTGGATGTCACCTTTCATGGCGGCGTCGGTGGATACGACACGTTGGTCGCCAGAGGAGTCAACGGCGGCAATTACACACCGGGCAAGGTGTTTGGCGATGGCGTCTTTACGTCCGGCAGCACCCGTATTGAGTTCACCGGGCTTGAACCGGTCATCGTGGACGGCACTGGATTGAGCGACACCTTCACGTTTACCGCGCCGGACACGGGTGGCGGAAACGACCTGATCACGATTGATAGCCCAGCACCAGGTCAAAACCGCGTTTCGGGAACCAGCGGCGGGGTCGCCTTTGAAAGCATTACGTTTTCGAACATCCCGCATTTCATCATCGATACTGCCGCCAATGATTTGGTGGGATCCAGCAACGATCGCGTCGAATTGGTCTCGCCGCTTGAGGCGCTCGGCTTACAGGAGTTGTCGATCAATACGGGAGACGGTGACGATCTCGTCGACTTCTCAAGCGGCAGTTCTGCCGGCATTCTTTCGATCAGCGTCGGTGGCGGCACCGGTTTCGACCAGGTCCGTAGTTTTCCGAACGACACGTTGTGGAGCCATACCGGCTTGGGACAAGGTCGGGTCGGCATCGTCTCACTGAGCGGTATGGAAGTCTTGGTCGGATCAAATGGTGTTCCGAATTTCCTGGACTCCGTCCCCGCCGCGACAGCCACCGTGACCGGATTGCCGAAATGGCAATCGTTGGGCGGATCGACCACGACCCTCAATCCTGACGAACCAACCCTGTCGTCTCCCGGTGTTGTGCCAGGGCAATCCGTTGAACAGGGGCCGGCGCTAACACGAGCAGGCCAAGTCGAAGGCATGGAAGCTCAGGGCAATCCGGTCGCGGGTGCGATCAGTGCCATTGCCGTGCATCCGACAAATCCCGAGATCCTGTATCTGGGCTCGCCGAACGGCGGGATCTGGAAAACAGAGAACGCTGTATCCGGAGTCAAGCAGGTTGATGAGCGGTCTTATACGGATGCACTCCGCGATCCAGCTCCGGACGTCAAATCTGCGGGCACCCAGCTTGCAGCCACGACTTCGGCGGGCAGCTTGCCGGAAGGCGTGTATCGCTACAAAGTCACATTCGTCAATGGCACCAAAGGCACGGAAAGTAATGCATCTGAACCATTGACGATTGAAGTCACGGGAGGCATGCATGACGTCAATCTCACCAAGATTCCGTTAGGTCCGGCAGGAACAACCGCACGGAAGATTTACCGCACGCCAGCAGGCGGCAGTTTGTATGGTTTCATTCAATCGATCGACGACAACACCAGCACTACCTTCACCGACTCGTTTCCCGATCCAGAGATCTTGCCGCGGCATCCATCGTCTCGGTTGCCCGCTCCCAATGTGAATGGTGCCTCCGCCGTGCCAGCTGAGGCGGTCTCTGAGGCACCGGTCGCAAGTTTCAAAGCGGGAGACACATATCAATACAAGGTCTCGTTTGTCATAAGCGGGAACGAGACTCCGGCTTCCGACGCATTCGGGCTTGCCAATCCGTTGGTGGCTGGTCAGGCCGAGGTTCTCTTGAAGGACTTACCGCTCGGTCCCACCGGCACGACGGCTCGACGTCTCTACCGCACGGATTCCACGGGGAACGCATCTAGTTTCAAACTCGTCACCACGATTTCGAACAATGTCGTCACGACGTTTGCAGACTCGGTTGCCGACTCAGACCGTAGCACGCCGCTTCCGACAACGGGCTTAACTGGAACAAAGCCAGAAGTCCGACCTGTTCGTCGAGAGCGGGAAACCGGCGGCAGCATCGCGGCTGGCGACTACAGTTATGAGATCACATTTGTCGACAGTGCCGGGAATGAGACGGCGTCCTCTGTGTTCTTCACGGGAACGCTGACAGACTCGGATATCCAGAGCGGCATGAAGTCGATCAAACTCTCCCGCATCCCGCTCGGACCGACCGGTGTCACAGTTGGCACGGAGACACTGCATGTCGTGAAGCGAAAGATTTACCGCAGCAGCGCGGACGGAAAAAGTGGCGGTGGCCTCGCGCTCGTTGGAACTCTCGACAACAACATTGATACCGAGTTCATCGACCGCATCGCCGATCAGCTTCACGTTGTGACAACCAAGGAGGTTCCCTTCCCGCATTGGGAGGCAACAACGGATTCGCTGCCAGGTTTGTCCATCACGTCGCTGGTTTTCGACCACGCCGACCCCACCTACCAAACGCTGTATGCGGGCACCGGCAAGGTCAGTAGTTCGCATGCTGGAACACCTGGCGTGGGTGTCTACAAGACAACCGACGGTGGAAAGTCCTGGAAGGTGCTCGGAGCTACGGACGCGGTGATCAAGGATTTGAAGGTCACATCGGTCATACAGACGCTCATATCAGAAGCCGGCGTCTCGCCCACCCCGCTTCCAGCCGAAATCGCTGCTCCCGCCGATGCTGGCGGTGTGACGTTTGCCAAAGGGACGGTCGCCCCGACCGCAACCGACGGGCTCACGTTAGGCGGTACCTACAAGTATGTGATCACGAAAGTCGTCGGCGGCAATGAAACTGCAGTCTCCGGCCTGACGGTTTCGCTCGATTCGACCTCGTCCGAGAATCAGATCACACTGAGTAATATCCCGAGCGATGCCGCGGCTGATGCGTGGAAGATCTACCGCAGTGCAGCGAACGGCGATTCCCTGTATCTGGTTCGGGAGTTCAACCAGACGGCCCCCCATGACACTTTCACCGATATCAAAGACATTCAAAACGTTCTGTTCGCGTCAACGATCCAGACGGGCACGCGCGGCGGTCTCTACCGCAGCACGAACGGCGGGACAACTTGGGAGCAACTGAGTGATGCGGCAACGTCTCACGGTCTTCCGCTCGGTAGCATCACCGATGTCAAGGCGGTGCCGAATCCGTCGACGCCCGGTCACGTCGTTTTGTTTGCTGCCCACAAAGGGGCGAGTGGCGATTTTGCGGGTGCCGGGCTCTATAAGAGCAACGATGGCGGAGAGACTTGGACAAATACAACGACCAACGTGCCCGACCCACCGACTGGCCCCACCGCAATCTACAACTTCCAGGCCGCCACCGCGGAACGGATCTTTCTAAGTGCTCAAACCACCGGGACGGGTGCCACCGCAAGCTCGACCGTGTATGCGGCCGTGATCACCCCAAAGCCGGGTGGAAATACACTGAGTCGCGTCTTTCGGACGACCGTTTCACCAACGGCAACAGGTGACAGTTGGACGTTCGTCGTCGACACACCTGGTTCGGTCGATGTACTCGACGGACAGTCGAAGTTCACAGACCTCTTCCCTGGCGGTCAGGGCAACCTGCACTTCTCATTCCTCGTCGACCCGCAGGACCCGAATTCTGTCTACTTTGGTGGTGATGCCCAGTATGCGACTGGTGATGCCGGAGAGGTTCATAGTTCGGATTACGTCGCTCGACTTTTCAAACTTGACGCGACGACTCCCGCGACGAAAGCAGACATTGACGCGGGCAAGTCTCGGGGCGAACAACTGGTCAGCGACGGTGCGATACGCGGGGCCGGCCCCAATGTAAAAGGTACCAACCCGACAACTGCAACCCCCGATGCGACCGCGGGGGGGCTGTCCGCGGGCCAATATCGCTACCGCTTTGCATATGTCGACTCGACCGGTGTCGAAAGCAACTTGTCCGAATCGGTGGGGCCGGTGACGGCAATCGACAGCCAGTCGGTCATGCTGTCCAGGCTTCCTGTTGATTCAACCGGCAAGCTGGCAATCAATGTCTACCGCACACAGGCGAACGGGAACGTCTATTACTTTGTCGCGCACCTCACGAACCCCTCGCTCGTCGACTATCTGGATTCGAAAGCGGACGCGAATCTCACCTTGCCGCACGCGCGAACGGCCCCGAACGCGGCGGGGATTCAATTTGATCCCGCTTCCAGAACGGGCGCGGCCGACACCGGGATCGTGGTCACTGCGAACACCGACTTTGAGTACAAAGTCATGTTCTATTCTCGTGAAATTGGCTTGCAGACTAAACCGGACGGCACACTCGCTGGGTTCTATCAAAACGTGTTTAGCGAGGCATCTGCTTCGACTAGTGCGACGCCTCTCACTTCCGCGAACAACACAATTCGGATTAAGAATCTTCCGATCGGCCCCGCCGGCACATTCGGCCGCGTATTGTTCCGTAGGGTGGCCAATACAGGTCAGTTCAAGCATGTCGCCTATGTTGCAGACAACACCAGCACGACCTTCGCGGACAACACACCGGATAGCAGTCTCGGCAGAGCTCTTGCAACGGCTTCCGGACCTGATGTTTCCGGAGTTCCCGCCGCGGTAGTGAGCGGTACGGCCACGACGAGATCCGGAGTCTATCAGTATCGCATTACCACCGTGAGTGCGACGGGTGAAGAGAGTCTTCCTTCAGACCCGATTGGCGTGACTCTACCGTTGTCGAAGAATCAGATCGCACTGGACCTCAGCAGCATTCCACTTCCTGCTGGCACGAAGTTGTTCGTATATCGCAGTAGCACCAACGGAGTGAGAAAGTTCACGAAGTTCACCGAGTTGCTGGCTGTGAACGCGTCACGAACAGTGTCCGACGCTCTCGCCGCCGACAATCCCTTCGATTGGTTCGACCTCAGACTGCCGCGACCAAATCCCGGCACGGCTCCGCATGGCGATTCGCGGGCGATGACGTTCGACCAGACTGGACAGTATCTGCTGGAAGCTGACGACGGCGGCCTCAACAGGCTGATCAACCCGCGCGGTCGAGCCAGCGAGCGTTACTGGGTTTCGTTAAACGGCAATCTGTCTGTCACGGAGGTGGGGCAGGTCGCCTACGATCCCCTGAATGAAGTCGTCACGATCGGTACACAAGATACCGGTTCCCAAGAGCAGAGCGGACCGGGGGACAACCAATGGAATACGATTCACGGTGGTGATGGCAACGCGCAGGCAACTCAGGTCATAGGCAATTCTGTTTATCGCTATTCGATAAGCAACAATCTGTCATTGGTCCATCTTCGGGAATTCGATAGCGCAGGTAGTCTAGTAGCGCACTCTGGCCCGAAGCTGAATCACATCGAAGCCATCGACAAGCCCAGCGGGTTTGTGCACGTCCAACTTGTCGTGAACACAGTTGATCCGACTCAATTAATGGTCGGCTACAAGAACCTCTACAAGAGCGGCGATCGGCTGGAGACCCTGCAAAAAGTTGGTGACACCGGGACGGGCGTGACAGCGAATACGCCCACGGTGACCGCACTGGTCTATGGCGGTCGGAATGCCGATGGCACGCTCAACAAGGACGTCATTTACCGTGCGCGTGGGAATGAGATCCGGGTCCGGTCGGGCAGTAACAACGCGACGGACTGGGGCGCCGCGCAGACGGTCGGGACGGATGCGATCACAGACATTGTCGTGGATCCGACGAATTGGAAGACCGCGTTTGCAGTGGGTGGCGACCGTGTCTGGGCCACACTGGATGGTGGAGCCAATTGGGTAGACATCACGGGTGCATCGACGGGTGCTGGTGCTCTTAAACAGCAAGACCTGGCGGCTGCCGAGTTCATTCCTGCGGATCAGCCGGATTTTCAGATCACGTTGAAAGACGGTTCCAAGTTTTCTGTCAGCTTGCGAGGTGCCCGGAACCTCAGCGATGTCATCACCTGGATACAAAACCAATCCCGCCTGACGGCAAGTGCTGCTCCGCGAGTCACCGTCGCGTTGAACTCCGGCAGGCTCATCTTGACGGATACCGCAACCGGTGCCGGGAATCTGCGGATCGAAGCGCTGAAGGACAAAGATGGCGCGTTTTCACCAGCCGCCTTGGACCTCGGCCTGGTGAGTGATCTGGCGGTTGCGAGAACATCCACAGGTGCATTGACCGGAAACCTGATTGCAGACGGAATTGCCGACAGCGCGTTGCAATCGAGGCCATTGCATGAAGTCAAACTGAAGACCACGAACCGGACCGGCGTACGGCGGTCCACGGCGAACGTCGATGTGTTGCTTGTCGGAGGGAGCGGTGGCGTCTTTCGCACCTTTAATCCCGTTGGTGATCCCGCGCTGCTCGGTCAGTACCCTCGCTTGATTTCGACCTCGACCGTAACTCTTCCAGGCAAGAACAATGATCTGCGCTTTCAAGCACGTGATCTGGGCACCGATTTAGATGAATTCACGTTGAAGTTCACTGCGGCCTCAGCTTTGAGTGCGATTTGGGATGCGGCGACTCGAACGCTCGAGTTGAAAGTTGAGCCGAGCATCACGACGGCAAACGACATTCTCACGTTGCTAAATGGCCCCGAAACAGGCGCCATGAATAATTCGACGAAAGACGCACGGAAGGCACTGCGCGCGAGTTTGACTGAAAAAGACAACCTCGCCACGCTTGGCGTGCCAGGCAGCGGCGTCATCCAGGCTCATGACGAGTCGGTGCAGTCGTTTTATTCAACCCTAACTCTACCAGGCGACAACAATGACGTGTGGATCCTCAATCGGCACGTTGGTAGTGCTCGACCGAATTTGCCGGGTAACTTTAAGACCGAATTTGTGGACCGGGGAGCGGCGACCGGTAACAGCGTCAAGTGGGACTCGACGTCAAACACGCTGACCTTCAAGGTCGAGCCCGGTGTCACAACGATGAACGACGCCGTAAACTTGTTGAACTGGTACTCGCCGATAACGAATGCAACGTGGGCGAGTAACGTAGCTACCATCACCGCCGACAACTCTACTTTCCGCTTCAAGGTCGGTGACATGGTGGCTATACAGGGCGTGGATGTGCCAGAGTACAATGGCGATGTTGTTATAACCACGGCGTCGATAACCGAGTTTACCTACGCGCTGCCACTTGCAGGTGATCCAGGAGCTGGAACGACTGGACTTGCGACGACATTTGCGCCCGACGCCGACACAGCTTCCGCCCGAGTTGTCTTCGAAGCACAACTCAGACGGAATGATGCCAACCCAGCCGACAACACGGCCTCAGGTACTGGGACCATCTTGTCGATCCCTAATCCAATCACTGGGGTTGCACAAGCGTCCGGTCAGTTAGCGAGCGCGCTAGCGACATTGCCGGGAGATAACAACGACCTTCGCTTTGAAGCAACCAGTTCCGGCGCGAATAAGAACGATGTGGCCGTCAACTTTGTCAACCGCGGCGGAACGGGCGCACCGACCGTGACTTGGGATCCGTTCAATCAGTCGCTCACATTTGACGTCCGTCCCACCACAACCGCCAACCAGATCTTAAATCTGCTTAACGCGCCGAATGTTGATGGATTGAAGCTCACGGCGGATGCAACCGCGGGCAGCCTGGCGGCGGGCGAGTACCGTTACCAGGTCAGTTTCTTCGACGCGGCCGGGTTTGAAAGCGGTTTGTCCGCGTCTCGTTCCATCACGGTTTCAGCGGCGAACCAACGGGTTACTCTCGACAATATCCCGCTCGGTCCCGAAGGCACGGCTCTACGTAAAATCTATCGCGCCGATCCAGGCAGCGATGCATTTTCACTGATTGCCACATTGGAACACGTTTCCAGTCCCACAAGTGCCGCGTTCACGGATACCGGAGTATCTGTTGCCGCCACGGGTCGTCCGGCGCAAGCAGATGCCAGTTCGATGACACTGACCGCTGGCGGGTTGGACGGCGGTCTGCTGGCTGGCAGCTACACATATCACGTCACGTTTGTTGATTCCCAGGGACGAGAGAGCGACGTCTCCGCCACGAAGTCGATCACGCTAACCGCCACTAGCCGATCTGTTGTGTTAGCAAGCATCCCCGTCTCAGCCGGGCTGACACGGAGGATTTATCGTCAGAGTCCCGGCGAAACGGTCGCTCGACTGGTGGGTACGCTCAACGACGACACGACCACGACGTTTACGGATCGGGATCCGTTGCAGGCCGCAGATGCATTGACGCAGGCAGCCCGCGCCGCATTTGACGCTGCATTGACGAACAACGATCGCAACACCGCATCCGGCGAAGCTGGTTCCGGCACGATCGGCTTTGTGGCGCCCCCACTCAACAACGGAGTCACGGTTCTCACCACGTCCACGGCAATGTTTCCTCTCAACGGTGGAGGAACTCTCGATATCTCGGCTGTGAGGGGGGGGAGTGACTGGAACGATACGGTCATCGAGTTTTTTCGCAGCGGCGGCACGGACAGCGTGACGTACGACAGTGTTCGAGGCGAGAACGGTGTGATTGTTGTGAGTGTCGCGGACGGCGCGACAGCCCAAGAGATACGCGACTTGGTGAACAACTCGGTGGCGGCCCCGTATTTTCAGGCCAGCGTTGCGAACAGCGGCGATCTCGGCAAGACACTCGAAGTCTTCAAGCCACCGGTTCTTAGCGGCGGTGTTACCAATACGACCAAGGGGTCAATTTCCGTCGCAGGCATTACATTCGAAGAGAAAAACGCCAACCAAAATCCGCAATCAATTCAGATCGTCTTCACGCCGGCTGGGGGCGTTAATCCCGTAGTCACGATTTCCAACACACGGGTGAGTATTAAATTCAATC
The DNA here is from genome assembly GCA_027622115.1 of Planctomycetota bacterium. Classification (GTDB taxonomy): domain Bacteria; phylum Planctomycetota; class Planctomycetia; order Planctomycetales; family Planctomycetaceae; genus JAQBZS01. Next base: position 10,403 of record JAQBZS010000023.1, read on the forward strand.
GTCTAAGATTCAATACAGTTGGCGAATTGCTTGTTGCGTTGAATGCCAACGCCCGGCTCAAAGCACTTTTCACGATGACCTTGGCCGTTCCTGCATCCACAGCGGTCCCGACATCCGAAATCAGGGCAACCTTGGTTCCGAGCAATGGAAACGGTGTCCGCGCGACGGCGTCCATCGCCCTGCCAGGTGGTAACAACGACTTAATCGTGACCGCCAATGAGCAAAAACTCGGGGCTGCATACAACGACGCCAAGATTGTCTTTTCGAACACCGGAACAGTCACCGATCCCAGCAAAGTCATTGTTACCTGGGACAGTGTTGCAAGAACCCTGACATTCGATGTGGCTGCCACGACCACCGCCGCACAGGTTGTCGACGCGATCGCCAATCCTTCGACGACTCTTGCCAAAGCCGCCGCAGCACTGTTTTCGGTGGCGCTCGATACCTCGGAAACCGGCGGCAACAACGGCAGTGGTAGCATCACGCTCAATTCGTTTAGCACGGTCGGCGGCACGGACAGCGTGACAAATCCGGCTGCCGTCGCTGCCAGTACGGTGGTCCCGGTTCCCGGCGACAACAATGACTTGAAAGTCGAGGCCAGGACTAAGGGTGCCGATTTCAATGGAGCGATCAGCTTTATCAATAGTGGTCGCTCAACAAAGGCGGGCGAAGTCTTTGTCGCCTGGAACTCGGGAAACCGTGTTCTTACGTTTGATATCAACAAGACCACGACCGCGCAACATGTCGTGGACGCCATGACAGCCGGCACTGCTTTTGCAGACAAGCAAAATGCCGCCGCACTCGCGTTATTCGAAGTCACACTCGACAAGTCCGTGGAAACCGAAAACACCGGTGCTGGCAATTTTGAGCAGGTCGCGGTGGGCGTGGTGACCGCGGGCGGCAGCAATGCGTTGAGGTGGACGGAATACGGGGACGCACTTCCGAATGCCCTAGTCACGGATCTGCATTTTGTGCCTCCGAAGCATGAGGCTGGCAAACTGGTGTCGGGCTCGGATGTCTTACTCATCGGCCTTCGCGGGCGCGGCGTGTTCAAGTTGGATGACGCACAGTCAGATCTGCTGACGCCGTCCGTACTGGAAGTTACGGCGCGAGCCACCGGCAGCACGATTCTCTTGCGGCTGGATCCGAATCAGCCGAGTGCTCTGGAACAGCGGTTGGAAGTGCTCGTCGATGGTGTGCGGCTGGATGATCGCACTTTTCCTTTGGCGGCCTTGGAACAGATCAAGATCAACGGCCAGGCGGGGCACGACGTCCTACTCATCGATGCGCGGCTGCGACTGACGGACGGCATTTTCTTTGACGGCGGTGCTGGTCATAACGAGATCATCTTGTTGGGTCAGTCGGGAGACAGCTTGATCAGCGTGGCACCGTTGGTGGATGCCAACACCGGGGCGGCCTTGCAACGCAGCGGACAAATGCAGATTGGCGGATCCGTTGCTGCGTCTGACCCAGCCTTGCGTGTCACCTTTAGCAATCTCGACGCTTTGCAGGCGAATACCGGCGACAGCGACGACGCGAAGCTGAAGAAGGCGCTCGTTGGACTACAGGGACTCAAAGATACGCGCGAGCTAACCACGGCCTTCCAGAGCCGACTTGGACCGCTGCCGGTTGTCGGTCATTCAGTCACTCGTGTTCTGGATGCATCAACGGCGGCACCATTGCCGGCACCTGGCAATCCAGAAGACCCGCGTCTGTTTCGGACCGATCTGCTTGTCGGTGCATTGGGTCCGGATGAACAAGGCGGCGGTTTTTCGTCGATTTTCGAACGACTCTTTGCACTTGGTGATCTTGGCCTCGACGGCGAAGGCTTCTCGGCCCCACTCAGTTTGGAGGACTTGGCCCAGCGCCTGGACGCGCTCGACGACAACGTCGGGAACGTCATCCTCACGGAGTTGGGCGACACGTTCACCATCGACATGACGATCGACCGAAACTTCGAGGCGACGATGGACGTGGCGCTCGATGCACTGGGCGGTACGTTGGCTCTGCGCGGCAACCTGGACTTGAGCGCCGACGTGGTGGCCCATGTGGTCTTCGGCGTGGATGAAGACGGCTTCTTTATTCAGGAAACGGCTGATGGTGATCATGCGGTGGTTGTCAGAAATCTCCACCTGATGGGTGATCTGAGTATTGGCGGCGGAGCGGGGTTGGTCACGCTCGATGTCACTAATGCCGAACTGGGTTTGGATCCGAGCGTGGAGCTCGTGCTGGGATTGAACGAGCCTGGGGCCGATCCGTTTACCGGCGAGACCGATGGGAAAATTCGTCTTTACGAACTTTCGGCCCCAACGCTCGACATGTTCGATGTCGAGATTGCCGGCAATCACTCGGATGCGATCGACGACCTGACATTCAGCGTGGACGTCACGGTGGATTCCGTGTTCGGAACGACGCCGACAAAGAATTTCAGCTTCGCTTGGAACGATATCACGGACTTGACGAGTCTCTCGATCAGCGGCACCGGGGTGACCTATGTGCGGCAACGGATCCATGATCTCTCTGTTGGGCTCAAGGACGGGCTGAGCAATCTTGAAAAGCAAGCGGAAATGCTTTCCGCCGAGATCAATGGCAATCCGGCACTGAATGTCGAACTGCCGGTGATCAACAGATCGCTCGCCAGCGTGCTTGATGTGGGAGACGAAATCGAAACCGTGCTGAACGCGGGACGAGTCGTCAGTGATTACCTGTCGCGAGTGGACTCGACTGTCCATCAACTCGCTATCAGTCATGACAGCGGCGTTTACATTCTCAGTGATGGAACGGACTACGCCACGCTGCCTTTCGACGCGACAGCAGGTCAGATTCTGGCAGCCCTGGAGTCGTTTGCGAGCATTGAAACCGGCTCGTTGCGCGTGACCGGCAGAGACGGCTATTTCCAGATCGAATCGGCGAGTCCGCTCGCCACACTGCCCGCGCTGCAGGTGCTTGTGGAAACCGAGGCGACTTTGGAGGGCGACCTGCTCACCGTTACCGGCACGAGCGGTGCCTATGTCCTCGCTGTTGGCACGGACTACGCCACGCTTCCGTGGAATGCGTCTGCCGAGGCCTCGATCGCCGGCGACGTGCTGACGGTGACCGGAATGAGCGGCAGCTATGTGTTGAGCGATGGTACGGACTTTGTCGCCGTGCCTTGGGATGCGGACGCGGACTATGTGCGTTTCGCCTTGGAAAAACTGGCGAGCATTGGTGCCGGCAACGTCAGTGTGACGGGCACCGATGGGAGCTTTCAGATTGCGGCGCAGGGTGGCCTTGGCGGCCTGCCGGCGCTCAGTGTGGCGACCACTGCAAACTTGATTCAGGCTTCGCTTGAAGAGTTCGCGGGTATTGGTGCGGGCAACGTCACGGTGACGGAAGTTGCTGGTAGCTTTCAGATCACGTTTTCCGGCCCAGCTGTGGGAACCACGCTGACGCTGGTCGAAGACGCCGGTGCGTCTCTCATGCTGGACGCGTTTTCGAGTACCGACGACTTGCGGATCGCGGCGACTAGCGGCTCGTACGTGCTCAGTGACGGCACGGATCTCGTGGCACTGCCGTGGAATGCCGATCAGGATCAGATTCAGGCCGCGCTCGAGAATTTCGCCAGTATCGGTGCCGGCAACATTACGGTGGTCGGTTCGGGTGGGACGTTCCAGATTGTCTCGCAAGCGGATCTGGTCACGTTGCCGCCGCTCGAAGTTCTCTCGCTTGCCAAGATCAGCGACGAAATCACGCTCGCACCCGGCGGGGCGGTTAGTTCGCAGACACTGACGATTACCGGAGCCAGCGGGGCCTATGTGCTCAAGGCTGGAACGGACCGTGTCGGGCTCGCGTGGAACGCCGATGCGGCACAGATTCAAGCGGCTCTCGAAACGTTTGCGAACATCGAACCAGGCGACGTGACCGTGACCGGTACGGCCGGCAACTTCCAGATCGTGTTTGCGGACTCCTTCACCACCCCGCCCGATTTGCAGTTGGAAACGGACGCGCTCGCCAACATCAAATTGGATGTCATCTCGATCGACTTCGAATTCCCGACGGTTCAAGAAATCGTGGACCTGTTGAATGAGAAATTGAACGACGAATTGAGTGAGCGTTTGGCGGGAACGCCGGTGACGATCCAGGGTGGACTGGACTTGGACGAGAAGGTTCTGAAGTTCGACATCCAAGCCGAGTTGTCGGCGGAAGTGACGGCTCCCATCGATTTGGGGAGCGGCTTCACGGATCTCGGTTTGACGCTCACCGGCAACGCGGACGTCGATCTGTCCGTGGGGCTCAATCTCGATTTCACACTGGGTCTCGATCTGGCCAACATGGCCACGTCCACGCCATTGAACATCGTGCGTCCGACGGCCGACGACTTCTTTGTGGAATTCCATGAGGTCCAAGCCACCGGTAGCGTGCAAGTCTACGACCTCGACCTCGCCGTGGGCGCGGCCTCGGGAAACACAGCCGCCGGTCTGGCGATCGAGGACGGTCGAATCTCGCTGGATGCCGCCGTGGACGTCGAATTCAACGACGCCGATGGCGACGGGAAAATTCGCTACAGCGACCTCAACACGATCGTTTCCAACATCACGTTCACCCCCAGCGCCGTGTTCGAAATGGAACTGCCCATCCAGGGCATGTTGACCACGCCGAACGTCGAGATGGACGGACTGCTCACGATCACGGTTCCGCCGTATGACTTGTTTGCCAGCTCGCCGCGCAGCTTCAAGCTGGTGCCGAGCGACGCTGCTGTCACGCTGAACGTTTCGCAAGAACTCGCCTCGGTGGACTTCGACAGCACGGTCGTGGCCAGTCTGGACAGCAGCAATTTGCTGAAGGTCACCGGCACCAGCGGCCAATACTTTGTCAGCGATGGATCGGCGGTTGTGGCGTTGGCGTTCGATGCGACGGAAGACGACATCCGGGGCGCGCTGGAATCGTTGCCGGGTATCGGGTCCGGCAATGTGGCGGTGAGCGAGGTCATCGGTGTGCCGGGCAACTTCCAGATTGACGCGGCGGGTGGTCTGACGGAACTCCCGACGCTCACTGTTTCGAGCGGCCACCGACTGACGGTCAACGGAGACAGCGGCGCGTATGTCCTGTCAGATGGCACGGACTTCGCCGCACTGTCTCACGATGCGAATGCCGCTCAGATTCAAGCGGCCCTCGAGGCGTTTCCCAGCATCGGAGCTGGCAAGGTCACCGTGACGGACGACGCTGGCACGTTCCAGATCGCGCCGGCGGACGACCTCAACACTCTGCCCGTGCTGGAATTGGTTTCGACCAAAGCCAACGCCACGGTTGCGGAGAACCTATTGACGGTCACCGGCAAGGGCGGTGTCTATGTCCTCACCGTGCTCACGAATGACGTCGTGACCGGCTACGCCGCTCTGCCGTACGACGCGACGAAATCACAAATTGCAGCCGCTCTGTTGGCCGTCGGTGGTGGGTCCACGGTCGAAAAACTGTCGTCGCCGCCTGCGTTTGATTTGACGCTCAGTGGCAGCCTGACGATCGCCGATTACTTCCATGCCAGCGGAGATTTCGCGTTCTCATCGGCTCGCTCAGATCTGATTCGCAGCGACGGGACGCTGTTCAAGGATGCCAGCTACCAAGTTGTTAGCGGGATGGGGATCGACATTTTTGCTGGGAACGCGCCCGGCGCCGATCCGACGGCGCCCGGTGCCATCGGCCTGTCTCTCGAAGACATCGACTTCACTCTCGTGTTGTTCACCGACCGGACGCTGGCCACGCCGGTCAGCTACACGGCGCTGACGACGCAAGGTGGTTCGGCCAGCTTCATCGGCCTGCCGGACCTGCAGATGGACATCACGGACTTCGAGGCCTCGCTGAATCAGACGAGCGATGCGTTGAATCCGAATCGCGTGCTGGACTTCAGCAGCATGGGTTCCGTGTCGGGCATTTCGGTGACCCCCATTGTCGGTCCCGCCATCGAATTCGAAGGCGAAAAAGGCAGCAAGTTGAATGTCTCGGGTCACGCGGCGATTCGGCTGTTTGATTACGTGACCGCGACCGCTTCGTTCGACATGTCGCGACAAATCATTGACGTGGATCTCGACGGCAACGGCACTCTGGAAACAGCGAGCGACCTGAAGGACGCCACATTGCTGACGTTCGAACTGAATAACGTGAACGCGTTTGTTGGGATCGGCAACCCGGACACCAATGACGACGGAGTCTTCGATCAGGTCGATTTGTCCGCGATCAGCCAGGATCCGACTGTCACGGGTGCCACGGGATTCGCGGCGACTGACGGGTCTCTGGGACTGGCGATCCTGATGGCCAACCCGGACCGACTCGCCGACGACAGCCGCTCCTATTTGGCGATGACTTCTGAACTCGGCATGGCGTCGCTGGTGGGACTGCCGTCCGAGATCGAGATCAGCGGCTCGGACATCATGGTCGAGATCAATCGGGCTTCCGGTACGCTCGGAGTCGCCCCCGGCACGTCGGCGACACCGCTCGACTGGACCAAGGCCCTGGACCTCGACAACAACGCAGCCTTCGAAGACACGCTGACGTTCTTCCCGGAAGCCGCCAACGAAGCGGACATCACTTTTGTCAGCGGTTTCACCCGTGCTGCCGGCAAACTGAATCTCAAGGCGTTCGATGTGCTGGAGGCCAATGCGGCCTTCGAGATGAAGCGGCAAACCGTCGATGTGGATTACGACGCGGATGACGTCATCGATCTCGACGATGCCCAATTGCTGCTGCTGGATCTGAGTTTAAGTGATCCCGACGGCGCGGGTTCTGGACGCGGCTTGTATGTGGGCGTTCCGGGTGGCGCTGGCTTCGGAGTCGACAGCGGTAACCTCACGTATGCCTTGGTCCGAGCGAACGCGGACGCCGCGAAGAGTCCCACCGGATTCGACCGCAGCTATTCCGCAATTCTCGCGGGCATCAACCACGCGGAGCTGTCTGGTTTGCCCGATGGGATGCAAATCGAAGCCACGCGACTGAACTTTGCGCAAAACACTTCCAGCGGATCGGTTGCGTCTCCAGGCCCCGGAGCATTGGACTGGAACACAATGCTCGATCTGCAACCGGGCGACTCCACGTTTGCCGCCGACGCGGTCTCCGTCGGCGGACGCGACATCACGTTGGAAACCGAACGGCTGGAGATCGGCGGCGAGTTGACGATGGACATCCAGGGTTACGCCCTGGTGTCCGGCGCGTTCGAATTCACCCAAACGATGGACCAGACCATCACGGATGGGACATCGCTGACTGCGACTCCACTCACCGGAGTCACCGTTCAAACGATCTCGCTCAACGACGTGAATCTGTTCGTCGGCGTGAATGGTGCCTTCTCCGAAACGAAGCGCATCATCTTCACCGGTTCTGGAACCGAACCGGTTCTCAGCCAGACAGAGTCCGCAGCACCCACGCTAGTGGATGGCACCTTGACGCCCGGAAACTTCACCCTTTCGGATGGCGGTACCACGACAGCCGACATCCCTTGGGCGGTCTCGGCCCGCGATATCCAAACGGCACTCAATGCGGCATCCGCCTTCGGGGCCGATCAGTTTTCTGTTGCTGATGGTCAGCAGCCGGGAAGCAA
>JAQBZS010001128.1 GCA_027622115.1 Planctomycetota bacterium
TTCGCGAATGACTTTTGCAGCCGCTCGTAAAGCTTTTCAATTTCTAAAATCGATGCCTTGCGGTCGAGCTTGGCGAGATGGTCGGTGAACTCCTTTCCGTAGAACTGTTCGAATCGTTTGCGATCCGGCGCGGCTTGCAGCGCGTCGACCAGTCCGAGCTGTCTTTGCAGATACACGGCCAGGTTGTGACACGCGTGCGCTTTGATCTCGTTCAACGGATTCTGATCGAGAATCGTGCGGAGCAGTCGTTCGGATGCCGGTCCAGGGCGGTATGTCAGTCGTCGGCAGATCGGCAGCAGCTTGTCGCTTCGGCCGTGATGTTTGGCCAACAGATCGATGGCTTGCGGCAGTTCATTTCCTCGGCGGACGTTGTTGATGACCCAGACCAAGGCGTCCACGGCGGCGGGATGCTTCGAGTTCTGCTTGGCAAATTCCAGAAATCGTCCGGCGTACTCGCGTGCTTCTCCGTCTTGTTCGAATTCCAGGACCAGTTTCGCGAACTTTCCTGCGGCGAGTTTCTCCGCGGCGGAATCCTCCGCCTCGCAGATTGTGGCCGTCGATGAGAGGACCGCGAGTATCATTGAACAACGCATGCGTAAGGTCTCCCTGAAACCGATCAGAATCCAAAATCGGAGAACGATCCGTGCAGAACTACAAAACCGTTGAAGAGTATCTTGACGGGCATGAAGAATGGCGAGCCGAACTTGAATTCCTGCGTGATCTGCTGAATTCGACGGAGCTGCAAAAGACCGTCAAATGGGGCGGGCCGTGCTACACGATCGACGGTAAGAATGTCGTGGGTTTGGGAGCATTCAAGTCGTACGCCGGGCTGTGGTTTTTTCAAGGTGCGTTACTGGCCGACAAACAGAATGTCTTGGTCAACGCACAGGAAGGCCGCACGAAAGCACTCCGGCAATGGCGGTTCGAGTCCATCGACGACATCAAGGTGCGGACGGTCAAAGCCTACGTGAAAGATGCCATCGAATTACAGAAGCAAGGAATGGAGATCAAACCGGACCGCAAAAAGCCGGTGGTCATCCCGCCGGAATTGGCCGCGGCTTTGAAACAGAACGCCAGTGCCAAAGCGTCATTCGGCAAGCTCACGAAGGGCAAGCAACGGGAATACGCAGACTACATCTCGGAAGCAAAGCGCGACGCGACCAAGCAGTCTCGGCTGGAGAAGATTCTGCCGATGATCGTGGACGGACGGGGGCTGAACGACAAATACCGCAATTGTTGATGCATGAGCTGACGGTCATCACCGCACCCATTCGTCGGATCCTTAGTTCGTTGGAGCCCTGCCGATTCCGAGTGTGGCTCCAACGAATTTAGGATCCAACGAATACGTACGCTGTGTTCCGAGATGTGCCGCTAGCCTTGACTGGAGGCTCGAAATACAATCCGCCGCGCTCGAGTTCCGAAAGCGTTTACAGCCAACAGTTTCGCTTCATGTTCACACCCGCCGCGTTCGAAGTCAGGTGTGGCTGTCATGAATTCTCATGAGGTTGCCCGTGCGTTACCAAAACCAGACCGCTGAAGGCACCACGTTCCAACGCTCAGCGTTCGTTCGGATCGCTGTCGCGCTGGTCGTCGGCATCGGACTGGCGTTGTCGGCGGCGACGGCAATCGCCCAGGATTCGGATGCTGACGACGCGTACCGCATCGCTCACAGCCTTTACAAGCAAGAACGGTGGCAGTTGGCTGCCGATGCTTTGGGCAAGTTCCTCAAAGCGAACCCTAAGCACCCCAAGGCCGGGTTTGCACGCTTGTCGTTGGGGCTGTCGCTGACGCGATTGAATCAGCACAAGTCGGCTCGCAAGGAACTGTTGCAGTTTCTTGAGGAAAACCCCAAGCACCTCAACGTCCCTGACGCCACGTTTCGCGCGGCCGAATGCAGTTTATTGCAAAGCGACTTTCGCACGGCGTCCATTGAATTCGCTGTGTTCCTGATTAATCACAAGAAGCACGAATTGGCCGAGTGGGCGCACGCGTATCTCGGTGAAGCGCAATTGCATTTGAAGAACGCGCGAGGTGCCGCCAAGACGTTTGAAGAAGCGCTTAAAACCTACCCCAAGGGGCGACTGATCGACGACCTCCGCTTCGGCTTGGCACAGGCATACGAAGCCCTGGAACGGCCCGCCGACGCCATCGAGCAGTTCAAGTTGGTCACCGCCCATCTCGCCAGTCCGCTGGCGGATCGAGCCCATTTTCGCTTGGGTTCGCTGTATTTCGGGACTGCGGATTACGAGAAATCCATCGCGTCATTCGAGGAATTGGAGCGGCTGTTTCCGAAGAGTCCGAGTCTGCCTCAGGGGCGACTGATCGCCGGTTACGCGCACTACAAACGACAGGAATTCGCCGACGCCATCGTTCGATTCGACGCCGCCGCGAAGACGGAATCGCAAACTGCCACGGCGACGTATTGGAAGGCGCTCAGCCTCAAGGGACTCAATAAGCAAGACGAAGCATCCGCCATTCTCAAATCGCTCCATGCCGGCACGAGCGATCCGGAAGTTGCCAAGAACATCTTGTATCAGTGGGCGGACGCGGAGTTTCGCGCCGACCGCATGGATGCCGCCCAAACGTTGTTTGAGCAATTCATCCAACGATGGCCGCAAGGCGACTTGGCAGGCGACAGCCTTTATATGGCGGCGCTTGCAGCATTTCGCCAGCAGAAAACTGCCAAAGCCGGAGAACTTGGAGCACGATTTGAACGCGATTTCGCGAAGCATTCTCGCCGCTTCGAGACCCAACTACTGCTCGCCCGCATGGACGAGGCCGCCGCGACCAACG
>JAQBZS010000024.1 GCA_027622115.1 Planctomycetota bacterium
GGTCATCCGCTCAAGCACTGGCCAGTGGCACACATTATCACCAACGATTGCCAGTGCCACCCCGCCGGCCATCAATTCGTCGTAGAGCGGCTCGCCGTTGATGGATGTCAATTACACTGCCTGTCCTTGTTCTGTTTACCTCGTAGGGCTCGCGAGCGTAGCAATCGCCGCCCATTACGGATCAGGAATTATTCGCACTACGACGCGAACAGGAGGTTGGCTTTGCCGATAGCAAGCTACATTCGTTCGGAACAAACGACGAACAGGTCCTCTCCTATAGGATCATTTGAGAATTGGAATTCACTATCTTTTGGCACCACGATTCGTCCTCCGACGCTGACTTGACATGTTTGTTTACCAATTCGTCCAAACGCGAATCCTCGGCAGAAATCACCCAACGTGTCGAAAGTCGCTCCAACCACTGTTGTCCCGCATACGTCGATTGCCCCCCACTTCCCATTCCTTTTAACTGCCGCGAGCCCCCCAGAGTAGCCGCTAGCCGCTTCGAATACCGGCTCAACAACGACCGAACCGTCTGTCCTCATGAATCCATGAAGATCATCGTTTGACGTGATTTGAATCATGCCATTCGATGCGCTGCTCATACTATACCCGTTGTAGCTCTTAGAACCAAAATGATCCAGCACCATACGCTGTCCGTTGTCCACTATGATCGCACAGCCGCACTGAAAACTGTATGCGTGGCAAAACGGCCCGAAGATCCTTTCTCCGAGCGCGTTAATATAGTAAAATGCACCGTGTTCCATTACCGCCGCTAAACCCTCTGAAAAAGGAGACGCACGCTCAAATGTTGGAGGAATCATCACTTTCCCCAGATCAGAAATGTAGCCTCGCACACCATCAACAGTGTATACGGCAATACCGCTGTGACATGGTGTCAAGTCATCGTACCCTGCCGGAATAACAAATCTCCCTTCCTTGTCGATCATGCCAAATCGTTCTTCACGCGATACAACGGCAAGGCCGCATGAAAACGGACCTGCATCATCGAACCCATCGCGGATTATGGTCTTGCCCGAACGGTCAATATAGAAGTATTCGCCAGCGTCAGAAACGACACCAAGCCCTTCAGAAAACGGCAAAGCGAGATCATACTTTGCCGGTAGAACGGTTACTCCTTCAGTGTTCGCATAGCCCCAGGCCGGTTCGTTCATGTTACACCTCATTCATCGATGCGCACATCACCAGGTGGATTCACAAACCCACTACGTGCCAATCGCTGTTTATACCGCTTAATCGCGTCATTCTTAGATTCATTCAGTCTCTTGCTATCAGTAGTTTCGCGACCGCGTCGTGTTCCGCCAAGACTATCGCCTCGCCGGTCAATCCTTATTCCACCGTCTTGAGCGTGCCTATTATACGCCCTTTTTAGCGACATGTACAGCATCTTGAGTTTCTCATTGAACATCTTCTTAAAGGCTTCTGGATCATCGACATAGACCTCCCATTCAGCGACATTCTTCATTGCAGATCGCAAATGCTCCATCGCGAATTTGTGTGCTAGATACTCGTGCCTTGCTTGCCTTGTTTCCAGAGATGTGATGTCGTTTTCCCGGACTGTTTTCATGGAGCTACGATGCAACTTGTGAAGTTCCGCGGATAGTTCCACCACGGTGACTATGTCACCAATTGCCGGCAGGTTACTAACAGTGCCAAGAACCACTCCTTTTTCCTTGACATCACTTGCAAAAGAATAGCCGGATCCTAACGTGCCGACAATAGGGATAAGTGTGCCGATTCGTAGGTATTTACCAGCATTACGGTAGACTTTTGAGTTCTTTGTGGCCTGTTTTAGTTCAGGCCCCTCATCAAGAACTTTGTCTACGTTCTTACGCGCGGTGTGCACTTCCCCTTGAGCCTTCTTGACCTCCGGGTGATCTACATTACCATGTTTATCCAACGCAGATTCGTATTCTGTATTCTTGCGATTCAGTTCCGCCTTTGCCTTGTTCCTTGCGTCCCAGTCAGTATAGGTGACCGTTGCAGGCTTGCCCATTAGGTTCTTGCCCTGATTATCAACGAGCCCATAGTCGACTTTCATTTCCTCTGCAATCTCCAGGATCTTCTTTTTGCTGAGCGCTCGAGCCTTGTTTGCTTTCTTGGCTGTTTTGAGACGTTCCTCGAACTCAACTTCCCATTTTTTTCCCATCGGATTGTCGTTCGAGTGAAGGCGTTGGTGGTCTTTCTCGTAAAGGTCCCACCCGTTTTCAGGTTCATGCACTTCGAAGTTGTTACCTTTCCCCCAGTCTCCATCTTCGCCAAACAGTCCTTGCGGCAGGATGTGATGCCACCAGTGCTTGCGGTGAGACGTATCTTTCTTCACACTGCTAGAGACAGTGTTTGGATGTGAGCCATCGGCATTCGCCCAACTCGAGGTTAATCCTTGACTGCCAGGTTGTATAGTGTTCCCTCGGCGCTGAGGGATTTGTTTCGCATTTGGGTGCGTGAGAAACTGCCCCTCAGAATACGCTTCGCTGTTGGACCAGGAATCGCTGAAAGATGTTGAATCGCCGTCGCTGCCGATTTCCAAGTGGCCGTATTCTCGGAGTTCCCAGTAGGTGCTGTAGCCGCTGGCGTCGCTGATGCTGCCGGAATTTGATGTGTTGCGAGTTTCCGCGATTACCTCTTCCGTGCCGTCGGCATTGAAACGCGTTTGCTGCTTTGAATCGGACGTGTTCTCGGAGGTCGAGTTGGAATTGGACCAGGTTGTGTCCTTGAAGTAGGACTCGACGCCGGGACCGGGGCTGGTGCGGGTTTCGTTGATTACGCTGTTGCTGGATGCTTGGGTAGCGCTGTTGAAGTCGTTGGTGGACTCGGTGACGAGGCCCGTTTTGGTGTCTTCGCCTTCCTTCGTTCGCGTGATTTCCAGGTCCGCGAGGCGGTCGCTTTTGCTTTCGTTGGCAAACGAAAAACTGGAGGCGTCCGAGATAGCCGTTCTCGTGCCGTTGCCGAGATTCATCGCGCCGGTTTGCGTGACCAGGGAAAAGTTGCTCGCTCTGGTGTCAGAGCTGGTGAAATTGGTGTCGGACTCTTCGTGGATGCTTTTGATCGACGTGCCGTCGGCGTAGTCGTCCGTGACGTGACGTCGCTTGTCCGTGAGAGTGTCGGTTGACTCGGAGGTGGACGAATCGTCGATTTGGAGATTCGTGGACATGTCTTCGCTGCTGTCTTTGAACCAGATGAAGAAGTCGTCGTGCGAGTTGTGGTTGGACTCGGTGGTGACTTCGGACTTAGTGATTGTGCGGCCGTTCTTGATTTCGTTGTCGCCTGAGATCGTGCCGCTGGATTCCGTGCCGCTGGTTTCGCCGTCGTCGGATCCGCCGCTTTCGCTGTCGTCCGTTGTTGGTTCGGAGGATTCCGAAGGTGCCAGAGTGGTGATTCTCAGATCTTCGGTGGTGTCGAACGAGTAGGTTGTCTTGTCGTCGCTGTGGTCTCCGGTGTGGAAGTCGACTTCCCAGCCGTCGCCGACCGCGACTTCGCCGCGTTCCATGTAGAAGTCGAAATCGAAATCGCTCTCGGATTCGAACGAGCCCGAGAAGTTGAAGTGGTTGTCGTTGTCAGTAACGGTCGTGCTGTCGGCCTCGAGCGAGATTTCGGAATCGAGGTCGTAAGCGAGGGTGTTTTCGGCTTCGGACTCGTCGTCGATTTCGAAGCGGATGTTTGTCAGTTCGCCGCTGCCGCCGATGGTCGGTGTTCCGTAGCCGTCGCGGTAGTGGTACAGGAAGCCGAAGGTGTCGCTGGATTCATGTGTGACTTCGCCGACGTGAATGCTTTCGAGCGTGCCGGTCACCATGGTGTTTGAATCGTCATCCGTTGAGTCAACGAGCGGTGAGTCATCAGTGGTTGCGTCGCTGGAATCGCTGGACGAGGAGTTGGTCTTGGTGATTAGCAAATCCGCGTTCTGCTCGGAGTGGTCGGTGCTGGTGACGGTGGAATCCGCCGCGAGATTCAGCCGGATGGATTCGCCGTCGAATTCCGGCAGCTTCGTGCCTTTCTCAGAGCTGTAGGCGAAGCCGGTTTCGTCGGTGGTCTTGGCGTGGCTGTCAACAACATAGGCGGCGAGCAGCGCGGTTGTGGAACCGGATCCTGAGAGCGACGTGTCGGCGGTCATGTCCGATGTGTAGTCCTCGCCGTAGTCGTCGGTGCTGTCGATGTGGAACGTGAATTCTTCGTCGGCCGAGGCTTTCACGCGGGTGGGCGGGGCCGGTTCGCCGGGCAGGTATTGTGCGGAGCATCCGGCACGAGACTCGTAGTTCAAGTGGAAGGCATCGCTGGCCGTGTAGGTGCCGGAATCCGCTGACACGAAGCGTGTCGTGCCGGTGATGACGGGGGTTGCATCAGAATCAGACTCGGGACGATCGACGAGCAGATCGGCGTTGGCTTGGCCTACATATCCGCCGTCGAGCCGCGAACTGTTGCTGATGTCGAGCGTGAGTTTGCGGCCGTCCGCGGCGATGACGTCGCCTTGCTGCGATGTCACGAGCAGCGCGAAGCTGTCGTTGGACTTGTACGTGCCGTCGAATGTTGCGAGAGACTCGACGGTGGATTGCGAACTGCCGTCCGTGTTGAGCGTCGTGTCGGATTGCGTGCGGTAAGCGGTGTTGTCGACGTTGTTTTCGGTGGACGCGATGTCGAGTGTGGATTCCGTCAGTGCCGCGTTTTGTGCGGAGTCGCTGAATGATGCGGCAAGCGACCCGGTCTCGAAAGCTTTACCGGTGGACTCGTCTGGATCGGGCGATTCGTCTTCCTTTTCTTCTGGGAAGATGAATTCGGTGGAGAGTGACTGTGCGGCGAGCGTGAAGTGCGATGTGAAAGTGTTCTTGCCGGTGCCGGAAACGTCTTGTGCGATCGTGCCGCTGATCTCGGTTTCGGCGTCTTCAGTGGCCTTCATGATCAGCAGACTTGCGGCGGCGTCCTCGCTGTAGGACTGTTGGTTGACGTTGGTGTCGGAGACGTCGATCGACAGGGACTCGCCGTCGTTGTTGCCAAGGTCGCCCTGCTCTCGGCTCAACCGTAGCCGCATGGAATCGATGGCGATCACCGCGCCGCCAGCATCAGTCGTCGTTTGCAGGTCGGTTTGAAGAGTGCCGGATTCGATCGTGGTCAGTGCGGCCAGCGTGTCGTCTTGCGTGTGCAGAAACGTGACGGACTCGGCAATCTCGATCTTCGTTTCGAGTTGCGCGGCGTCCTCGGGCTTGCGTGCGTACACAGTGAGGGAAACGCCTTCGCTGCCACTCACGGTCACGTTGCTGGTCGTGTGCTCGTCGATGATCGTCTTGGAGGGTTCGGCGTCGCTCGGCGAATCAAATGTGAGTTCCGCCGCGACGTTCCAGGTCGTGTTGTCGGTGACATTGAGTGTGTCGTCGATCGTGAGCGACGCCTGCGTGCCGTCGCCACCGGAATAGTCGCCGACATCTTGGCTGAACGTGAAGCCGTCGTCGCTGTGGACGACTTGCTGCGACTCGCCGCGGTCTTTGAGGTTGACCGTCAGGGAATCCAAGTCCAGATCGTGCGTGACTTTGTAGTCGTTGCGAGCGATGCCGGTATCGCTGCCGTTCATGTTGACATCGATCGTCACGGGCGAAGCGGTGTTGTCGATGACCGATGTGACCGGCTGCGAGGCTGCGTTCCAGTTGCTGATCTCGTGGCCGGAAAGTTCGACCTTGCCGGAGTCGGTCTTCGTGCCGTCCGCAGCGTTTTCCGTGACAGTATTGATCGTGCCTTGGTCGAGATAAGTCGATCGCGTTGCCGATGCCACGGGAATGTGGGTTTCGATCACTCGACCTTGACCGGCGAAGACGGCTCCGTGATTCCACACGCTGTTCGATGTGCCGGCGATTGTCGCGTCCATTCCGCCGGTGTTTCCCCAGCGACCAATGACGGTTGACTTGAGGCTGCGATCCCGGCCGTACTCTTCCTGCACGTTGAAGGATGATTCGAATTCGTCGTTGGTGTTGAACTGTGTTTGCGATTCATCCCCAAGCACGAGCGAATCCTGGCCGTCGTCTGACACGCCGGCCATGTCGAGTGACTCATGGCCGATGTAGCTGAATGCCTGGCTGCCTGACGTGTCCGTTGTGATGGCCAATGAGCCGATCTTTTGGAGGGCATCGAGTTGTGATGGACTGCTGGCATACGAATCGTCATTCCCAGTTTGAATTGTTGCGTCGTTCTTCCCAGCGACACCAAATTCGTCGAATGGCGTGCTCGCTGTTGAATCTTGGAGTCCCGTGTCGAACTGGCGGAATTCGAGGTCTGGAACCAGCGTTTGTTTGTCCTGCAATTCGTAGTCGCCGCTGATCGCGTAATCGAATTCACCGGCACCCTTGAGTTCAATCTTGACGACGGATGGCTCGGTGCCTTGGATCGGTTCGGCTGCTGCATCGGTCGAATCCGCGCCATCACTGATGATCTGGGATTTGTCGGCGGATTCATCGTTGGTCTCGTCCGAAGACGCGAAGTCCGCGCGAGGAATGCGAGGCTGCTCCAGCATGATCTCGGTCAGCAGCGTTGTCGTTCCTTCGCCGATTGCGATGAAATCACCGGCTGCTTCGAGCGTGCTGGTCGATTTTCCTTTGAGGGTGACTTCATCGTTCGGCAGCAGCACCGTGTTTTTGCCAACCGAATGACTGGCTGCCCGACGTGTCCGTCGTGATGGCCAATGAGCTGCATTTGGGTTGAAACGAGTTGCCTCAATAGTCCGAACTCCGCAACTGTTGCTGAGCTTGATTTTGAACGTTCCTGAATCGTGGCTGCCATGTGCCGTTGACCAAGCGAGTCAGCAGCGAATTCGACTTCTCCTTGAGTTTGGCCTTCCGCAGCATCAAGGCGTGTTCGAACAGAATTTGGGCGTTGGTGGGTTCGGCGGCGAAGGCTTCGTCGAAAGCTCGATCGGCCAATTCCACCAGGGAATTCCGTTGCAGGCTGTGAGCCATCGACAACCAAGCGACCGATTCGTTCGGATTGTTGGCCAGCGGCGTGGTCCAATAATCCCACGCGAATTCGCGATAGCCTCCGGCGTCCAAGGCAGTTGCGGCTTTTTGACAGGCGGAGGTGACGTCCGGGTCCAGAGATCGCCAGCGGTCGGCGATGCGAATGATCCGCGAAACAGCGTCCATCGGAATCTGTTCGGACTTCGACTTAGCAAACGCGGCGAACCTGTCGAGCAGCTCGCCATAGCGCTGTCGCACCATTTGCAGATCAACCTGTTCCGGCCACGTCGCGTACTCCAGTTCAACCGA
Organism: Planctomycetota bacterium; assembly: GCA_027622115.1. GTDB lineage: Bacteria > Planctomycetota > Planctomycetia > Planctomycetales > Planctomycetaceae > JAQBZS01. The sequence continues at coordinate 7,263 of JAQBZS010000024.1, forward strand.
TCGTTCCAATCGGCGCACTTCAAGTTCCAGATTGCCCGACTCGTTCGCCAGTTTGGCACCGGCACGCCAAAGCTGCGCGTTCTTCGAAAACGTGTCCAACTTGATTAGCCGTTCAAACAGTGAGTTGGCTTGTTCCCACTGTTTCCGTTCCCGGTGGAATTCCAAGCACTCCACTAAGAATCCGGGTTGTTCGTCGAGCGTGACTCCCTCGACAGCCAAGTCGTAACCAGACGTCGCGAGGTCCGCGTCACCGAGTCGATGGGATTGCAGAGCCAATGCGATCAACGCGCTGCGTGCCTCTCGCTTGCGGTACTCATCCATCACCACGCGCACCAGCTTGAACCAACGCGCGTCGCCGGATTGTTGCTCGCTGAATTGCTTTCGCAGATCGGCGTTTAATGAAATTATCCGGCCTTCGGCGGCGGCGCTGGTTACGCGGGTCTCGTAGATCACCATTGCCGCGTCCGCTTGTCCGTTGCGAAACATCCAATACGCGTGGCGATCCGTGAGTTGCGCAACATCGGCCAGTTTCGTGGAAAGCCGTTCGCAGCGTTCGACCATCAGTGCAGTCGTCTCGGGCGAAAGTTTGGGAGCCGCCTTGAGCTGCCCGTGAAGCGTTTCCAGCAATTCCAGGGCGAGCGATGGAGACTCGCATTCGGCGATGAGATCGAATGCTCGTGCGACTTCCGTTTGGATTTGCAACGACGTTCGATCGTGCAAAGGCTTCTTCGTTGACCAACGGTTATTCAGATTCTGGGCGTCTGCCAGCCGAGACAGAAACTTCGGCGAGTTCTGTGGCAGGACGAATTCCTGATTGACGTTGCGATGCAATTTCCATGAGCGAAGCTGACCAAGGAACACGGCCAGACCCGAGTTCGCTTGCTGCGGTGCGGCTTGCATGTTGGCGATATGCGGATTGGACGAAACCAACAGCACCATCAGACCCAGCCGGTTTTCCAGCTCCAACGTTCGCGGCGCGATCGCCAATTGTGCCAACGCCGGACTTCGAACCGCGAACGCATCCGCGACCACTCGCAGAAACTGCTCATCGGTGAGCGTGGGGACCTGCTGAGTGATGTTCTTCGAAACATCGACCAAGTCTTTGTCGTGTTCCAACGTGCGATACGGCAGCGGCAACACGAGGATGCCGTCCGTGTCCGGTTTCAGGTTCGGTGCCGTCGCGACCGATCGACGGTAATCAACACGGCTGATTTCGGCGTTGTCGGCATCTCGGATAACCACCACTCCGTCTGTGGCATAACTCACAGACAACAGCGTCTTGCCGGTCGGCATTTCAACCATGCTTCGCTGAATCAGCCTGCCGTCATGGAACTTCATCCGCACCACGATGAACTGCTCGGCCGCTTCGAGCGGCTCGATGGAAACGGTGTCGGCATCAAGCAACCGCACGTTGGCACCGACTCGCAAGTCTTCAACCGGTTCGACCAACCACGGCACCAGCGTTTGCAACGACGCACGATGGAAGCGGCTGATACTTCGTCGGGCACCGATCTTGAGATCGGGATAGATATGCCACAGCGAATCGCCATCGCACACGACACGTTCGACCAGACCTTCCGAAACAGTCCGCTCGAATTGCAGGCGACCTTGCCCATCAACGCTGAGTTTGAACGCAGACTGACCAACTTGACCGGGAATCTCGATCGACTCCCAAGCGGCTTGGCGAGCGAGTGCAATGAGCTTCGCGGCAGCGGGAGCCACACTCCCGTTTGCCGGCGGTGCATTTTGCTGCGTCGCCAAGACGGCAAGCTCGTCGGCTGCAGACGACTCCATTCCCGGAGCGTGCGACACGAGATCACCGATCACATCTTTGTCGTGCGGCATTGCCACATAGCGACCATACGCCGGGACGTACGCCCAACGCTGACTGCCTTGATGCGTCAGTGGTTGAAACTCGCGTATCGAGGTGAAACCACCGCGAGCGTTCGTAATGAATTCGGAATCAATTGTTGAATCAAAACGAAGGCTCCCGTGACCGACGTCCCAATGCATTTGTTGCGACGCCCAACCCAGTGGTACTGCTCCGTTCGTGACCTGCCACTCATCGAAATTGCGGATCAAGCGTCGTCGGCCGCTGGTCGCAAACCGCACCGGCGTCGTGCCGAACAATTGAACGCCTCCGTCTCGATGGGCTAGGTGTCGCGGCGACACAAGACCGAAACGTTCAATCCGAGGAATTTCAAGAAAGTACGAACGCACCGGCTCGGCGAGATAGCCATCCCTCTCAAAGGCACTGGAACTCGACACACTGCTGCCAGCGAAGCGACTCAACGCGGGACGCAAGTGCATTTCAATCGGAGCCACCGATGTGCCTCGACTTCTCACCCTGACGTTCCAATCCATCGACTCGAGGGTCGGCATGGCGGCCGCAACACTCAAAGTCGGCTGCATCCGGTACGCCAATTCGTACGATGTGACTCGCCGACTCAATTCCTGTCCGGATACCACGGTCTCAACGAAGAATTGAGGACGATTCAACTGCGACAACAGTTGCCGTTGACGCCGGAAATCGACCTCGGTCGCGTTCTGCGTCATCCATGTCGTCCGCCTCCTGTCATCGTCCGACCACATAGGCACGATGGTCGTCGGAATCGCGAGTTGTCGGCGAAAGACGACGGAAGACTTCGCGACTTCTTCGCTCGTTTCCTCGATCCGATCCACAAACGACAGCCGCGACTGTTTCCGTTCCAATTCGCGTTCGACAGCTTTGAGCTTCTTCAATCGACGCTCGACTTCGTACTGCCCGTTCTTGGCGACCGCCAACTCGTATTGTTTTTTCAGGGCATCCACTTGTGAGCGTTGCTCCTGAAGTTCCAGTTCCAATTGCTCACGAAGATCAGCCAACTTGACGTCATACTTCAGCGGCTCGTGAACGACTTTGATTTTCTTGGGAGCCGGATACAGAGCCCAATGGTCGTCGCGACCGCGATCCACTTTGAATTGGGCGTACATCGCTTCGTTCTCCAGCACCAGCAACGACGTGTACGGCGACATCACATACATCGCCTTGCTGAGTTGAACGATCGTTGCTTTGTTCTTTTCAGACCCGTCCGCGATCAGTCGATCGATTTCCAGTCGAGCCCACGTGCGCGGCAAGTAGTTGGCGTTGGTCGCAACATTCGCGACGGAGATTTCCTGCCGGAAAGTCTCGCCTCGCAACTTGCCGGTGATCAGCAATGTTTCCGGCAAGTCCGCGTCCACGGGCAGCCGCGCGATCGCGCACAGTTCCTGTCCCTGCGTGAGAGCGTCGTTGATGGCGAGGTATTCGAAGCGTTCCGCCGTGTCGTTGACCTGCACGTTCAGCAAACGCGGTGCGTTCAAGGTCGAGAACAATTCAAACACTCGCCAGGTCACCTTTTCGTCCGGATTGACTTGCGTGAAATGCCCACCCGTGCGACTCGCGGCCATCTTCATGAACTGACGCGACCAGCGTTTGCCGACACCCACGCCGATGTATCGCAAGGACTTGGGGATGCGTTGCACGAGCTTCTGTTCGTCGCGGTCACCAACCACCGGCACGGCCGAACCGACATGCACGAGCAGCGTCTCCGCATCTTCGGCGGCTTCGTGAAACGGCATGCACGCGTCCAAGGCTTTCCCGAAATCGAACGCACCGATCAAGTGCGACGCTTCAAGGTACTTCACGGCCTGCCGAATGTTCTTCCGAGAACACCGCACCGGCTGCGGCTTGAACGTGTTGACTCGCGTGGCGGCTCGCACGATCGAAAACGTGTCCGAGTGCTCGGCGTTTTCCAGCAGTGTCTTGATGACGTCGATCTGCACCCGCGCCAACAACGGATCGCGGTTGCCCGACGCTTCGAATAGGAAGACCCAGTTGCGCGGCTTGCGTTCGAGTTCACCCACCAGCTTCGGCTGATAACGCAGCATCAGATATCGATGTTGGCCATGCACGGCGCTCGAGAATCGCCGACCGTCACCCGTCTTCGCGTTGTCGGTTTTCGCGTCCGTTTTGCCTTTCCCAACTCCGTCCTGAATTTCCAAAACCAGATCACGGTCGAACGTGCTCTTGAGTTCCTGGCCTTCGAGGATCAAGTCTTGTTCGTCGGTGTTCGCCTTGAGCACGTGCGACGGGCTATCCCACTTCAGCTTCGCACCACCGGCGACGCGAATCCGAGTCGACCAGTCATCCACTAACTCCAAGTTGTGTCCGGCCGGAAAACGATACTGCGTGCGACCGTAATCGTTGGGCAAGCGTTGCGTGTAACTCATCACGATCCGCTTTTCCTGCCGAGCCTCCAGCGGGAAAACTCGCATCTTGAACGTGCTGCCATCCACCCATTCCAATAGTGCCGGATCACGCCGTGTGTGTCGGATTTGTTCGAACACATCGCGAGCCCGATCACGTTCCAGCATCCCGCCTTCCATCAGTGTGCCTTCGACATACATCGCCAAGCGAGACAACGACGCGTCCGTCGGCAACGGGAAGTAAAACGTGCCCTCCAGCCGCCGGTTTTCATGATTGAAGTACGTCTGATCGATGGTCGTTCGAGCGAATCCGTCTTCGATATGCACATCGACATGAAACTTGCGAAGCGACAATTTCGAGGGTTGGCCCTGCGTATCCACGACGACCACTGCCCCGCCGCGATGATCGCTTTCGGGAACCAGATCAATCTCCGCTTTGGCCATCAAATCGCGAGTCCAATCCAAGGCTGCGGACGCGCGTGGAGCCGGTCGCAACACGCCGACACTCGGATCGAACACCGGACCGGGCACGCCTTCGCCGATCGCCAATTCCTGACCGGCGACGAGCGGTTGTTCCAATCCACTGACTTTCACTTTGCCCTGCGTGACCAAAACGCCGCCCTTCAGCGGCCCGGTCGAAACCGCAAAGCGAGTCCCCAGTGCCGTCACGCGACGCCCCGGCATCGCCACTACGAAGGGCTGCTTGGATGCGATCATGTCGCTCGGCACGACTTCCACGAACACGTCGCCGACATGGACGCGAACTCGCCGAGCCGCCGTGACGGACACCTGCGTGTTCACGTTGACATACAGCACCGACCCATCCGGCAGCGTGACTCGCCGACGTTCGCGGTCACCGGTTTCGATTTGATCACCAACTGCAACCCGCCGCGGCGCGGCGGCCGGAGTCCGAGCCCGTGCAAACAGTCCCTGCCAATCGACCGACCGGTCTGCCGTTCCCGGTGCGGTCCAGAAAGACGCGTTCGCAGACTGACTGCTGATCGCGTTGGCAACCGAGTCCGGCACACCGACCTCGCCAGGTCCGCCGCCCCAAAACATGCAGACGACGGCCACGACACTTGCGAGTGCCACGGCCACCACGGCACCCGACAGCTTGGCTACGCCACGAACGGTCTTACCCGTCGCGACCGCTGACACCGTCACAGTTGTCTGGCCTCCGAGAGACTTCGATTCGCCTGGATCGCGTGAGCCATGCAACTCGCGTTCGAAGGCGCGGGCGATGATGCGATTCACATCGGCTTCCGAAACGTCCGCCGGATCGGCTGCATCGAGCAGGGCCTCGATCTCCGCGTCGGACTCGTTCGCACCGTGCGACGCCAGTGCATCGACGATGCGATTCCGCAGAAACTCGCCGTACGGGGATTGTGTCGCCATGGAATTATCTCCAAAAGGTAGGGGTCGGCTCATCGGACCCATGAGTTCGTCATTCGGCAAACGCGCTGCGAATTCGTTCCAACGCTCGTTTGCGGTAAACACGCACGGTGGACGCGGGAATTCCGAGTTCATCCGACAGTTCTCGGCTCGACGCTTTGCCCTCGCGGGATTGCGCATCGGCCAAAACGATTTGCCGCTGGGCGGCTGGGAGTGTTTCGAGAATCTCGCGCAGCCGCAGAATCATCTGCCGATCGGCATCGCCATTGGTCGGCACCGCTGCACCATTCGTGGGACGATCCGCCAGCGACGCCAAGTGTTGCGGATCGAGCGGCGCTTCCAATCGCCGCGATTTATGCCAGCCGTGTTTGAGAATGTCTCGAGCGGCGTTATCGACAATGCGAAAGAACCACACGCGGACGGTGCCTCGATCGGGATCGAAGCGGTCACGATGATTCCACAATCGGTAAATGCCCATCGCCAACACGTCTTCCACGTCGCTTTCGTTGAGCACCCCGCAATACCGTTGCAACACCACGCTTTTCACGGCCGGTGCAAGTTGCAACAGAATGTCGCGTAAGACGGATTCGTCCCCAGCCAACAGTCGCCGTGCAAGATCCGATGTATCCGTCATCATCCAGCGGTCCTCGAAGAGTGAAGCGAAGCGCAAACCAAGTCGCTCGATTCTATTACGACGTGGCGTTACACGATGCGAACTCGCCGCAACGATAGAATGAGGAATGGGTTAAGACGTAGTGCGCTAGGGGGACGTGCTGCGAAACCGCCTTCTGGCGACGGTGGCTACGAATGCGCGCAAGAAACCAAGAAATCTAGGCAATTGGGAATCTTGAAATGGGACTGCATGAAGCTGAGAGCAATTATGGACTCAACCCAAATTCGGCGATCGACCGACTCTTGACTCTCCCCGCGTTTGATGGCGACGCGTGCCGCTCCGATTTCATCGCGGCGGCTGACGAGTGCTTGCGTACGCTGCGCAAGCGATTCTCGCGGTATGCACAATTCATCGATCGACGCGTGAACGGTGCGATGGAATCCATCACGGCCCTCGAGCAACTGGATTCGCTGCCCCCGTTGTTTCTGCCAGTGCTGAAAAGCATTTCGTTCGAAGCACCGGCAGATCTCTCGGTCACAATTCGACTGAGCAGTTCGGGGACTTCCGGTGCACCAAGCTTCATTCCGCTCGACGCCGAAAACATGCAGCGTCGTGTCGATGCGATGTCGTCGGTTTACCGAGCAATGAATATCGTCAGCGGGCCGATGTCGGCGATCTGTTTCTTGATGGATCCCGCGACCACGCAAATGGCCGGATCGATTGTCATCGACGGCGTGCTGCAATCCCATCCCGATGTGCGGTCGGTGCAATACCTCGCGCGGATGTCCGAGCAGGGTCCGGTGTTTGATCGAGACGCAGCGGTGCGGTCGATGATGCAGGCGATCGACGCCGGTCCTGTCCTGGCTGTCGGCTACCCGGCTCTCATTGCGGCAGCCATCGCAGAACTGAAATCGACGGGAACCAGCTCACTCCCATTGCCGAGCGGAAGCTTGGTGCTAGTGGGCGGCGGTTGGAAGTCGTTTCTTCCCGGCGTGCAATTGGATCAGCATGAGTTTCGTGGCCTGGCCGGCGAGTTCTTTCACTTACCGGAGTCCGCGATTCGTGACATGTTCGGACTCAGTGAATGCCCGACCGTCTTCCTGCAATGCGAATGCGGAAGTTATCACGTCCCGTCGTTTGCACGTGCCGAATCGATCGATCCGGAAACGCAACGACCGGTGGCCAACGGTGACATGGGGCTCCTGCAATTGACCGTCCCGCTGACCACCAGCTATCCGCTGTTGAAGATTCTGACGACGGATAAAGTCGTCATCGATCGCAACTGCGGCTGTGGATTGCCGGCCGATCGAATCATTCCGCATGGGCGAGTTTCAGCCGCGCGTTTTGAAACGTGTGCGATGAAGATCGGTCAATCCGTCGTCTGATTCAACTCGGATGTGGAACGAGAGCTTGCCATCCGTGGGCGACAAACCGAGCGATTGATTCGACTAACCGAGCCGACCGAATTGCTTGTCGAGTTCCGCTCGGGAGAGCACCAACGCGGTGGGGCGACCGTGCGGGCAGTGGTGGGCGTCGTCGACGAGATGCCGCTGAGCCAACAGGCTGTCAATCTCTTCCGGGGCGAGCCTTTGACCGGCTTTGATCGCGGCTTTGCAAGACATCATGTGCAATAGGCTGTCCAACAGGTCTCGGCGAGTCGGCTTTTGACCGCTGGATTGCAAGTGTTCGCACATGTCCCGCAACAATTGGACGTGATTGGCTTTCTTCAGCATCGCCGGGTAACCCGTCAGCAGAACCGTGCCGCCTCCGAATTCCTCGATCAAGTACCCCAACTGAGCCAGCGTTTCGGCGTGCTCCACCAACATGGCCGCTTCGCCGACGGTGAACTCGACCGCTTCCGGAACCAATAACCGCTGTGTCTCGACCGAATTCGCCAGCACGCGCGGTCGCAGTTGTTCATACATGACTCGTTCGTGGAGCGCGTGCTGATCGATGACCGTCAGCCCCTCTTCGGTCTCCAATGCGATGTAGCAGTTGTGAACTTGGATGGCTCGCACTGGACGCGGTGGGCCGGGTTGCGACACGTCGACTCGATGGAAGCCGTTGGCTGGCGATGCTTCCGAATCCGATGCCGGCGGTGAAGCTGTGTTCTGATTGGTGGAAGTCACGTCGGTCGGTGGAGCGTATGACTGCCTGGATCCCGTTGCGGTCGAAGTGGAAGCGGCTCGATCGCGAAACGAATCGTCGACCTTCCAGCCTGGGTATTGAGCGGGCGCGAACGTGGTTCTTGGTCCAGATCCGTTGGTGGCCGCGGTGCCCGGCCGAGATTCATGATACGACTCGCCCAATGCACCACTGCCGATTTCCGAAGATGTCGTGGAATCGATGCCGGTGGCGTGGTCGGCCCATTGATCGAGTTCGCTGCCCAGATCGAGTTTCCGCTGTTCTTCACGCTGTTGGTCTTCATTCGGCGCGTCGTCGGTCGCTTGCGATCCGCGTTGGACTCGGATTTCGCTGTCGAGATCCATACTCAAGAATTTCGTTCGCACCGACGACAACATGAGGCGGTACAACTGCTGGCTGTCTCGGAAGCGAACCTCGACCTTGGTCGGATGCACGTTGACGTCCACGTGATGCGGCGGCACTTCCAGAAACAAGAAACAGATCGGTTGTCGGCCAACCATCAACAGACCTCGGTACGCTTCGGTCAGCGCGTGTTGCAGCGTGCGGTCTTGAATCCAGCGGCCGTTCAAGAACAGATGCTGCCCCTTCCGAGACGACTTGTGTTGGCTGGGATGAGCCACATAGCCCCACAACCGCACGGCTTCGTCGGGAGTTTGGCCGGGGGGCACGGGCATCGGCGGCTGTTCCGCATCGATCCAAATCAGGCTTTCCGTCAACTGCGATCCGTGAAACATCCGCAGTCGATCTTGCAGTTTATCGGACGCGGGCAACTCGTGGACGATCTTGTTGTTGTGCCGCAACACCATGTGAATCCGCGGATTGGCCAATGCCACGCGCGTGAAATGTTCGCTGATGTGGCCGAACTCGGTAGCGACGGTCTTGAGGAATTTGCGGCGGACGGGCGTATTCCCGAACAGTTGCCGCACCTCCATCACGGTTCCGTGCGGACAGCCACATGCCTGCGGTTTCCCGACATTGCCACACACGACTTCCAGCTCGTTCCCGGCATCCGAGTCCGCTTGTCGGCTGCGGATGGTGAAACGGCTGACCGACGCGATCGACGCCAGTGCTTCGCCGCGAAACCCCATCGTCTGCACGCTGAACAGATCGGCGTCGCTGCGAATCTTGCTGGTGGCGTGGCTGCTGACGGCCAGCAGCATGTCGTCGGGATGGATGCCTTGGCCGTTGTCCACGATCCGGATCAGTTCAGTGCCGCCTTGGGCGATGTCGACTTCAATCCGACTCGCCAGCGCATCGACGCTGTTCTCCATCAGTTCCTTGACGACGCTCGCCGGCCGCTCGATCACCTCACCGGCGGCGATCTTGTTGATGACGTTCGCGTCCAGTTGCAAAATCCGTCGCATGCGTGGAATCCGATTCCGTGGGATGAGTCGAGCAGGAATTGCGGCAATTCCGTCCGCCTGACGTGATCTAGCCGACCAACGGCTGACCACTCTCGGCATCGCGACCGGATTCCCGCATCGCGGTGGACCACGCTTCCGGTTCGACGGTGACGGCATCATCCACCAACAGGATCGGGATGTCACCGTGGCGAATGGGATATGCCAGCCGCGTCTCGGGATCGCAACTCACGAGTTGATCGCCGTGCAACACCAGGCTCGCGTGAGTCTTCGGGCAGACGAGCAAGTCTTTGATGGGTTCGAAGTCGAACGGCATGAGAACCTGAGTACCTTCCGCACAAGAAAAGGGCTGGCCGAAATCAGAATCCGCGAGCGGCTTGGATGTCGGCAAAGGATCGCAAGTCATAGCCGATGCCCACGTAATCCAGCACCGAGCAAAGTGCTCGCACGGCAACCCCCAAACCATCGGGTCCGCTGAATCCACCGAATTGCCCACCGCCTTTCAAGTGCGGTTCAACTTCCAAGAAGAAGCCGGGTGCTCCCAACTTCTTCATTTTGCGATCGAGTTTCGGGATTTGATCCTTGAGGTCTCGCAAGACCAGTTCATGTCCGGCGTCGCCCACGTTGCACGGCACAAAATTCTTGAGCCGCTCTTCGTTCACGACTCCCGTCCAGTTCAGCGATGTATCGATCCGATAGTCCTTGACGTGCATCCAGCCGAGATACGGGCGGGTGTCGAGGTATTCGTTGTAACACTGCACCGGGTTCTTGTTCTGAGCGGCCACGTTGCCGCCATCGAAAATCAACACCATGTTGGGCCGCTTGACCTTGCGAGCCAGCGTGGCCAGCAGCGTTCCGGTTTCGCCGATCAGATTCGGTTCGATCTACAGACCGAAGACCAGCCCCTCTG